>NZ_BAAAPF010000155.1:0-16257 GCF_039531005.1 Streptomyces synnematoformans | reverse complement strand
CCGGCCGGCCGCGCCGCCCGCTGTCCGCCGCCCCGCGCCGCGGCCTGCGCGGTCCGCTCGGCGCGCAGCCGGACGACCTCGCTGCGCAGCCCGCTCACCGCGCGTAGCACGGCGGCGCCGAGCAGGGCTGCGCCGAGCAGGGTTGCGGCGGCCAGCAGGACGGCGAAGGTGGTGGCGCTCACTGTCGGACTCCCCAATTGCTGTAGGACCCCCATGTTCTACCTCAGCCTGCCGGAGCGCAGAACCCCACCCCTAGCGGAAAATGGCATGAATAGGACGGGCCTTTGGTCCCACTGCCGCGCGCCGGGGCGCGGGGCACGTCACACGCGCCCCCTGCGTCCCCCGCGCCCGTTCCGTCACAACCGGGGGACTAGCTCAGCCTCTCCAGCACCATCGCCATCCCCTGGCCCCCGCCCACGCACATCGTCTCCAGCCCGAACTGCTTGTCGTGCCACTGCAGGGAGTTGATGAGCGTCGTCGTGATCCGCGCGCCCGTCATGCCGAAGGGGTGCCCGACGGCGATGGCGCCGCCGTTGACGTTCAGCCGGTCCAGGTCGATGCCCAGATCCCGGTACGAGGGAATGACCTGCGCGGCGAACGCCTCGTTGATCTCCACCAGGTCGATGTCCCCGATCGCCATCCCGGCCCGCGCCAGCGCCTGCCGGCTCGCCTCCACCGGGCCCAGGCCCATGATCTCCGGCGACAGCGCCGACAGGCCGGTCGAGACGATCCGGGCGAGCGGCGTGAGACCCAGCTCACGCGCCTTGGTGTCGGACATCACCACGACCGCGGCGGCGCCGTCGTTCAGCGGGCAGCAGTTGCCCGCGGTGACCAGCCCGTCGGGGCGGAACACCGGCTTCAGGCCCGCGACCCCTTCCCTCGTCACGCCGGGCCGCGGGCCGTCGTCCTTGCTGACGACGGTCCCGTCCGGGGTCGTGACGGGCGTGATCTCGCGGGCCCAGAAGCCCTCGGCGAGGGCCTTCTCGGCGAGGTTCTGCGACCGCACGCCGAACTCGTCCATCTCCTGCCGGGTGACGCCCTTGGCCCGCGCCAGGTTCTCGGCGGTCTGCCCCATGGCGATGTACACGTCCGGTACGAGGCCGTCCTCGCGCGGGTCGTGCCAGCCGCCCCCGTCGAAGGCCGAGCCGTTCTCCTGGCGCTCGGCGGTACGGGCCTCGGCCGCGGCGAAGAGGGGGTTGTGGGTGCCGGGCATGCCGTCGGAGGAGCCGTTCACGAACCGCGAGACCGTCTCCACGCCCGCCGAGACGAAGACGTCGCCCTCGCCGGCCTTGATGGCGTGGAACGCCATCCGCGTGGTCTGCAGCGACGAGGAGCAGTAGCGCGTGACGGTGCAGCCGGGGAGGTGGTCCATGCCGAGCTGTACCGCGACCACCCGGCCCAGGTTGTGCCCCTGCTCGCCGCCGGGCAGGCCGCAGCCGAGCATGAGGTCGTCGACGTCCCCGGGGTCGAGGCCCGGCACCTTGTCGAGGGCGGCCCGGACGATGCCCGCGGTCAGGTCGTCCGGACGGACGTCCTTCAGCGAGCCCTTCCCGGCGCGGCCGATCGGGGAGCGGGCGGCGGAGACGATCACGGCTTCGGGCATCACGGGCTCCCAGGGGACGCGGAGGGGCAAGGTCCTGGGGGCGAAGTTACCCGTACGTAGTGGAAGGGTCACGGCTCTCGCACTGTGACGCGGACCTCAATTTCTGAGCGCTTGCTTACCTCTCCCGGGGGAAGCGCGGTAAAAGCCTTGGGAAAGATCCTCCTGAGGTCTGGCGCGATGTCTTTGCCTACCCATTACTCTTGTCTCAAGGCCGCGCAGTGCGGCCACGGAGGAGTGAGATGAGGAGCAGCAACCCGGTCTTCACGCGACGGGGGTTCAGCCGCGAGGGCGGTTCGGCAGGCTTCAACGCGCCGTCGCAGGCCGGGGGCCCCGCTGTCGCCCAGGGCAACAACCCGTACGCCCAGTCCGGCAACCCGTACGCGCAGGCGCCGGGTGCCGCACCGCGGAACCCGTACGCACCCGCGGACCAGCAGCAGGGCGAGTGGGCGCCGCACGCGGCCCCCGCCGGCGGCCGTATGACGATGGACGACGTCGTGTCCCGTACGGGCATGACGCTCGGCCTGGTGATCGTCGCCGCCGTCGCCTCCTGGATCACCTTCGACGGCGAGAAGTCGCTCGGCCTCGGCCTGCTGGCCGCGCTCGGCGCCTTCGGCCTGGCGATGGTACAGGCGTTCAAGCGCAAGCCCGTCCCCGCGCTCATCCTGTCGTACGCGGTGCTTGAGGGCGTCTTCCTCGGCATCATCAGCGAGTACTTCAACACCTACGTCGACGGCGCGGTCATGCAGGCCGTGCTCGGCACGATGGCGGTGTTCTTCGGTGTGCTTGTGGCGTACAAACTGCGGATCATCCGGGTCACGGCCCGGTTCCAGCGGTTCGTCATCGGCGCGGCGATCGGCTTCGTACTGCTGATGGCCGTCAACCTGTTCGCCGCGCTCATCGGCGGCGGCGACGGCATGGGCCTGCGCAGCGGTGGCCTCGGCATCCTGTTCGGCATCATCGGCGTCGTGCTCGGCGCGTGCTTCCTCGCCATGGACTTCAAGCAGGTCGAGGACGGCATCGCCTACGGCGCCCCGAAGAACGAGGCGTGGCTCGCCGCCTTCGGGCTGACCCTGACCCTGGTCTGGATCTACCTGGAGATGCTGCGCCTGGTGGCCATCCTCCAGGGCGGCGACTGACACGAATGACCGAATGGCCCGGCCGGATCCCCTCCGGCCGGGCCACCGGCATGAAAGGGGCCCGGGCGCCATGACCGACCTGAGGCGGCTGCTGCGCGGGATCGAGGTCTTCGCGGGCGACCTGCCGTCGTTCGACCCCCGGGACACCCCGGACGAGCCGGCCGCGCTCTTCGAGAGCTGGCTGCTCGCGGCCGTACGGGCGGGGGTGCGCGAGCCGCACGCGATGACCCTGTCGACGGCCGACGCGGGCGGCGACCCGTCGGCGCGGGTGCTGATCCTCAAGGACGTCGGCCCCGACGGCTGGCAGTTCGCCTCCGACGCGGGCAGCCCCAAGGGCCGGGACCTGGCCAAACGCCCGTACGCGGCGCTGACCTTCTACTGGCCGCCGCTGGCCCGGCAGGTGCGGGTGCGGGGCCCGGTCGGCACCGCGGACCCGGAGCTGAGCGCCGCCGACTTCCTCGCCCGCGGCGCCGAGGCCCGCGCCGAGGCCCTCCTCGGCCGCCAGTCCCGCCCGCTCGCGGACCCGGCGGAGCGCGACGCGGCGATCGGCGAGTCGCTGGCGCGGGTGGCGGCGGACCCGGGTCTGGTGGCCCGGGGCTGGACGCTGTACACGGTGCGGCCGGAGACGGTCGAGTTCTGGCAGGGCGACAAGGCGCGGCGCCACACCCGGCTCGTCTACGAGCGGACGACACCGGGCTGGCGCAAGCACATGCTCTGGCCGTGAGCGTCACTCCCGCCCGGCGGCCTTGACCGCCACCTGGTTGACGACCCACAGCCCGATGCCGATGGCCAGCAGCACGCCGGCCCGGACGTAGACGTCCGCGGGCCGGTCCGACAGCGGGCTGGCCAGCACGCCGGCGGTGACGGCGCCCAGCACCGGGATCCACGTCGGCGCGCGGAAGTGCCGGTGGTCCACCGGGTCCCGGCGCAGCACCAGCACCGCCACGTTGACCACCGCGAACACGCACAGCAGCAGGAACGACGTGGTGTCGCCCAGGCCCTCGATCTCGCCGGTCGACACCAGCCCGACGGCCAGCGCGGTGACGAAGACGATCCCGACCACCGGCGTCCGCCGCCCCGGCAGCACCCGCGCCATCCCGCGCGGCAGCACGCGCTCGTTGGCGAGCCCGTAGCAGAGCCGCGAGGCCATCATGACGTTGATCAGCGCCGAGTTCGACACCGCGAAGAGCGCGATCAGCGCGAACAGCTTCGCCGGGAAGTCCACCCCGCTCTCGTCCACCACCAGCAGCAGCGGCCCGCTGGAGCCCGCCAGCCGTTCGTGGTCGACCATCAGCGAGGAGACGAGGGCGACGAGGACGTAGATCGTGCCGGTGATGGCCACGCCGAGGAAGATCGCCCGCGGGAAGTTGCGCACGGGGTCCTTGGTCTCCTCCGCCATGTTCACCGAGTCCTCGAACCCCACGAAGGCGAAGAACCCCAGCGCGGTCGCCCCGAGCACCCCGGTGAGCACGGCGTACCCGGTCCCGCCGGTGTCGAACTCCGTCAGCCGCGCCGGCTCGCCCTCGCCGGTCAGCACGGCCGCGACGCCGATGCCGAGGATGACGAGCAGGCCGGTCACCTCGACGATGGTCAGCACGACGTTCGTCTTCACCGACTCGGAGACACCCCGCAGGTTGACCGAGGCGAGCACGAGGACGAACAGGATCGCGATCAGCGTCGGCGAGACGTCGACGAACTCCTGCAGATAGTCCCCGCTGAACGCCCGCGCGGCGGCGCTCGCGGACGACAGCCCCGAGCACATCACCATGAACGCGACGATGAACGTCAGGAACGGCACCCGGAACGCCTTCTGCGTGTACAGCGCCGCCCCCGCGGCCCGCGGATACTTGCCGACCAGCTCGACGTACGAGGCGGCCGTCAGCATCGCCACCACGAACCCGATCACGAACGGCAGCCACAACGCCCCGCCGATCCGCCCGGCGACGGCCCCGGTGTTGGCGTAGATGCCGGTGCCGAGGATGTCGCCGACGACGAAGAGCAGCAGCAGCTTGGGCCCGATGGCCCGCTTCAGCGGCGTACCGCCCCCGCCGGCGGACGGCGAACCGGCCGGTCCCGGTGCTGGGTGTGAAGTCTGCATGCCCCTGCGAATGCCCGGTACACGCCCCACCAAGCGGACCCATCCCCCATCCGCCGCTCGCCGCCGGGCCGGGCAGCCGGCGCCACCGGACGGGTCAGCCCAGGGTGGTCAGGGCGGTGCTGTGGGGGCCGCCGGACTCGGTGACTATTTCGGGGAGGGTCTGGGCGGCGCGGGCCTGGGCGAAGTGGACCTCGTCGGGGGTCGTGGTGAAGCCGTGGACCGCGGGGCGGGGGAGGCTGTTGTAGGAGAACGGGTTGGAGAAGTAGTACGCGCCGGTGTCCAGGAGGGCCACGTGGTCGCCCGCCGCCAGCGGGGGGAGTTCGCGGGCGCGGGCCACCAGGTCGCCGGCGAAGCAGCACGGGCCCGCCACGTCCTGGGTGACCGGGGTGCCCGTGCCCGGGTGGCCCTGTGCGTCGTACGCGGCGACGCGGAGGGGCCAGGAGTCGGGGGCGAAGACGGTGCGTACGGCGACCTGGACGCCCGCGTGGGTGACCGCGATGGGGCGGCCGCCGGCGGACTTCGCGTACTCCACGCGCGCCAGCACCAGCCCGTTCTTCGCCAGCAGCGACCGGCCAAACTCCGTGATCAGGGCGTAGCGGCCGTCGAACAGGCCCGGGACCTCGCGACGCAGCAGGCGCGCGTAGTCGGCGAAGGACGGCGTGGTCTCGTCGGAGTCGAAGTTGACCGGCAGCCCGCCGCCGATGTCCAGCGTGGTGACCTGCCGCCGCCCGGCGGCGGCGTTGATCTCCTCCGCCAGCTCGTACGCCGCCCGCACCCCCGCCGCCATCAGCGGCAGCGGCACGCCCTGCGAGCCGGTGTGGGTGTGCAGGGCGGTGAGCCAGGGGCGGTCGAGGTAGGCGCGGACGAGCCAGTCGCGGGCGCCCTCGTCCTGGAGGGTCACGCCGAACTTCGACGTGGCGGTCGCCGTGCTCATCGCGCCGATGCTGCCGCCGCCGACCTGCGGGTTGACCCGTATGCCGACCGTCGAGGGGGTCGGCGCGGAGCGGACCAGGGCGTCGATGCGGGCCAGTTCCTCGGGGTTGTCGGCGTTGACCGCGATGCCCAGCGCCAGCGCGCCGCGCAGCTCGGCGGCGGTCTTGGCGGGGGAGTCGAGCACGGTGCGCTCCGGGGGTACGTCCGCGGCGCGGGCGAGCTCCAGCTCGCCGGGGCTGGCGACCTCGGCGCCCAGGCCCTCGTCGGCGAGCAGCCGCAGCACCGGCACCAGCGCGGCGGCCTTGACCGCGAAGGAGTGCAGCACGGGCGTCCCCGGCGCGACCACCTCGTCGAACGCGGCCCGCAGCGCGCCCGCCGACTCCCGGATGCCCGCGACGTCCAGCAGCCCGACCACCGGCTCGGCCTCCGAGACCAGGCCCCGGGCGACCGCGGCGCGTACGGCCCGGTCACGGCGGGCGGCGAGCGGGAGCGGGAGGTTCTGCGGCGCGGCGGCGGGCTCGTCGTAGGACATGGCCGCAGTCAATCATCCGTCCGCACATCCTGTCGTACGGCGTCCAAGCGTCGGACGCGAGGCGGTCTTGACTGAAGTGATTCAGCAGCGTCACGATGTGTTGGTATTCATTCAGAGAGGTCGAGCGCGCCTGGAGGCACGCATGACAGGACCCCGACCCGTCCGGGCCCCGCGCGGCACCCGGCCCAGCGCCCGCGGGTGGCCGCAGGAGGCCGCCCTGCGGATGCTGCAGAACAACCTCGACCCCGAGGTCGCCGAGCACCCCGACAGGCTCGTCGTCTACGGCGGCACCGGCAGGGCCGCCCGCGACTGGGGCTCCTTCGACGCCATGGTGCGTACGCTCACGACCCTCGGCCCGGACGAGACCATGCTCGTCCAGTCCGGCCGCCCCGTCGGCGTCATGCAGACCCACGAGTGGGCGCCCCGCGTCCTCATCGCCAACAGCAACCTCGTCGGCGACTGGGCCACCTGGGAGGAGTTCCGCCGCCTGGAGGCCCTGGGGCTGACCATGTACGGCCAGATGACGGCCGGTTCGTGGATCTACATCGGCACGCAGGGCATCCTCCAGGGCACGTACGAGACCTTCGCCGCCGTCGCCGCGAAACGGTTCAACGGCACCCTCGCCGGGACCGTCACCCTCACCGCCGGCCTCGGCGGCATGGGCGGCGCCCAGCCGCTCGCCGTCACCATGAACGGCGGCGTCGCCCTGTGCGTCGAGTGCGACCCGTCGCGTATCGAGCGCCGGCTTGAACACGGTTACCTGGACGCCAGAGCCGACGACCTCGACCACGCCCTGCGGCTTGCCGAGGAAGCCCGCGACGCGCGCCGCCCGCTCTCCGTCGGCGTCCTCGGCAACGCCGCCGAACTGCTGCCGCGGCTGCTCGCCGAAGGCGCGCCCGTCGACATCGTCACCGACCAGACCTCCGCGCACGACCCGCTCGCGTACCTGCCCCTCGGCGTCGACTTCGCCGACATGGCCGCGTACGCCGCCGAGAAGCCCGCCGACTTCACCGCCCGCGCCCGCGAGTCGATGGCCCGGCACGTCGAGGCGATGGTCGGCTTCCAGGAGGCCGGCGCCGAGGTCTTCGACTACGGCAACTCGATCCGCGGCGAGGCCAAGCTCGCCGGCTACGCCCGCGCCTTCGACTTCCCCGGCTTCGTACCCGCCTACATCCGCCCGCTGTTCTGCGAGGGCAAGGGCCCCTTCCGCTGGGCCGCGCTCTCCGGCGACCCGAAGGACATCGCCGCCACCGACCGCGCGATCCTCGACCTCTTCCCCGAGAACGAGTCGCTGGCCCGCTGGATCCGGCTGGCCGGCGAGCGCGTCCACTTCCAGGGCCTGCCCGCCCGCATCTGCTGGCTCGGGTACGGCGAGCGCGACCGGGCCGGCGAGCGGTTCAACGACATGGTGGCGAGCGGCGAGCTGGCCGCGCCCCTGGTCCTCGGCCGCGACCACCTCGACTGCGGCTCGGTGGCGTCCCCGTACCGCGAGACCGAGGGCATGCGCGACGGCTCGGACGCGATCGCCGACTGGCCGCTGCTCAACGCCATGGTCAACGTCGCCTCCGGCGCGTCCTGGGTCTCGGTCCACCACGGCGGCGGCGTCGGCATGGGCCGCTCGCTGCACGCCGGGCAGGTGACGGTCGCGGACGGCACGGCGCTCGCGGGCGAGAAGATCCGCCGGGTGCTGACCAACGACCCGGGCATGGGCGTCATCCGGCACGTCGACGCGGGCTACGAGCGGGCGGAGGAGGTCGCGGCGCAGCGCGGCGTGCGCGTACCGATGCGCGAGGGCGGGGACGCCGCGGATGCGGCGGCCGCGACCCCGCGCGAAGGCGGGCCCGCGTGAGCACGTCCTCCTTCCAGGAGATGTGGCGCGACCTCAAGCCCCTCGGGCGGCACGCGCCCACCGGCGGCTACCGCCGGTTCGCGTGGACGGCGGCCGACGCCGACTGCCGGGCCTGGTTCCGCGCGCAGGCGGAGGCGCGGGGGCTCGCGTACGAGACCGACCGCAACGGCAACCAGTGGGCCTGGCTCGGCGACTTGGAGGAGGGAGCCGGTGCCGTCGTCACCGGCTCCCACCTCGACTCCGTCCCCGACGGCGGCGCCTTCGACGGCCCCCTCGGCGTGGTCTCCGCCTTCGGCGCGCTCGACGAGCTGCGCGCCCGCGGCGCCCGCCCCGCGCGCCCCCTCGGCGTCGTCAACTTCGCCGACGAGGAGGGCGCCCGCTTCGGCCTGGCCTGCGTCGGCTCGCGGCTCACCGCCGGGCAGCTGTCCACCGACGCCGCCCGCGAGCTGCGCGACGCCGACGGCGTCACCCTGCCGCAGGCGATGGAGCGCGCCGGCCACGACCCCGACGCGCTCGGGCCCGACCCCGGGCGGCTGGCGCGCATCGGCGCCTTCGTCGAGCTGCACGTCGAGCAGGGTGTGGCGCTCGCCGGTACGGACCACGCCGTGGGCGTGGCGTCCGCGATCTGGCCGCACGGCCGCTGGCGGTTCGACTTCCGCGGCGAGGCCAACCACGCGGGCACCACCCGTATGGAGGACCGCCACGACCCGATGCTGACGTACGCCCACACCGTCCTGTCCGCCCGCAAGAAGGCCGCGCAGGCCGGCGCCCGCGCGACCTTCGGCAAGGTCGCCGTCGAGCCCAACGGCGTCAACGCCATCCCCGCCCTCGTCCGCGGCTGGCTCGACTCCCGCGCCGCCGACGAGGAGGCCCTGCACACCCTGGTCGCCGCCGTCGAGCAGGCCGCCCGGGAGCGCGCCGCCCGCGACGGCACCGCGCTGGAGGTGACCCGCGAGTCGCTGACGCCCGTCGTCGACTTCGACCACACCCTGCGCGACCGCCTCGCCGCGCGCCTGGGCGGCGCGCCCCTGCTCCCCACCGGGGCGGGACACGACGCCGGGATCCTGTCCGGCGCGGTGCCGGCGGCCATGCTGTACGTACGCAACCCGACGGGCGTCTCGCACGCGCCGGCCGAGTCGGCGGCGGAGGACGACTGCGCGGCGGGTGTACGGGCGCTGGCGGACGTGCTGGCGGACCTGGCGGGCGAAGAGGACGAGGACGAGGCCGAACGGGCGCAACGGGCGCAACGGACTGAACGGACGGAAGGGGCCGCGTGACGACGTACTGGGCGGAGCAGGCGTGGGTCGGCGGCGTCGTCGAACCCGGCGTCGTCCTGGAGACCGAGGCGTCCGGGCGGCTCGCCGCGGTACGGACCGGGACCGAGGCCCCACCGCCCGGCGCCGCCGTCCTGCGCGGCCTCACCCTCCCCGGCCTGGCGAACGCCCACAGCCACGCCTTCCACCGCGCCCTGCGCGGCACCGTCCAGGTCGGCTCCGGCACGTTCTGGACGTGGCGCGAGGTGATGTACGGCGTCGCCGACCGGCTCACCCCCGAGACGTACTACGACCTCGCCCGCGCCGTCTACGCCGAGATGGCGCTCGCCGGGATCACCTGCGTCGGCGAGTTCCACTACGTCCACCACGCCCCGGGCGGCACCCGCTACGACGACCCCAACGCCATGGGCCACGCGCTGATCGCCGCCGCGGCGGCGGCCGGCATCCGGCTGACCCTCCTCGACACCGCCTACCTCGCCGCCGGCTTCGGCCGGGCGCCGGGCCGCCAGCAGCGCCGCTTCAGCGACGGCGACGCCGAGGCGTGGGGCGAACGCGCCGCCGCCCTCCGCCCCGACCCCGCCGACGCTCCCGGCGGCCCTCCCGGCGGCACCGTGCGCATCGGCGCCGCCGTCCACTCCGTACGCGCCGTCCCCGCCGCCCAGCTCGCCACCGTCGCCCGCTGGGCCGCCGACCGCCGCGCCCCCCTGCACGTCCACCTCTCCGAGCAGCCCGCCGAGAACGAGGCGTGCTCCGCCGCCCACGGCGTCACCCCGACCCGCCTCCTCGACGACCACGGCGTCCTCGGCCGCCGCACCACCGCCGTCCACGCCACCCACCTCACCGGCGACGACGTCGCCATCCTCGGCCGCACCGGCACCGGCGTCTGCATGTGCCCCACCACGGAACGCGACCTCGCCGACGGCATCGGCCCGGCCAGGGCCGTGGCGCGGGCGGGCAGTCCGCTGTCGCTGGGCAGCGACAGCCACGCCGTCGTGGACCTCTTCGAGGAGGCGCGGGCGATGGAGCTGAACGAGCGGCTGCACACCCGCCGCCGCGGCCACTGGACCGCCCACCAGCTGCTGCGCGCCGCCACCGAAGGCGGCTACGCCGCCCTCGGCTGGGACGCGCCGGCCCGGCTGGAGGCGGGCGGGTTCGCGGACTTCACCACGGTCGCGCTGGACAGCGTGCGCACCGCGGGCGCCATGCCGCGGCTCGGCGCGGAGACGGCCGTGTTCGCGGCGACGGCGGCGGATGTGCGGCACACGGTGGTGGGGGGCCGGCACGTCGTACGGGACGGGGTGCACGCGCTCGTGGCGGACGTGCCCGGGGCGCTGTCGGCGGCGATCGGGGCGCTCCGCGGCTGACCCGTACCCGCGCCCCGGTATCCCTCCCCGTATCCCATCGACCGAGGACAGGACATGACCGCCAGCCCCACCGCCACCGCCCTCGTCAACATCGGCAGCCTCGTCACCAACGACCCCGCCCTCGGCGAGGGCCCGCTCGGCGTGGTGGAGAACGCGGCCGTCGTCTTCGAGGGCGACCGGGTGGCCTGGGCCGGCGCGACCGACGCGGCGCCGCCCGCGGACGCGTCGTACGACGCGGCGGGCCGGGCGCTGCTCCCGGGCTTCGTCGACTCGCACTCGCACCTCGTCTTCGCCGGCGACCGCACCCGCGAGTTCCACGCCCGCATGTCCGGCCACCCCGCTGCGTCCTATCAAAAACGTGGCGCCGGCGGCATCCGCACCACCGTCGCCGCCACCCGCGCCGCCACCGACGCGGAACTGGCCGCGAACCTCTCGCGCTTCGTCCGGGAGATGCTCCGGCAGGGCACGACGACGCTGGAGACCAAGTCCGGCTACGGCCTGACGGCGGCGGACGAGGCGCGGGCGCTGCGGCTGGCGGCGGGGCAGGTGCACGAGGTGACGTACCTCGGTGCCCATGTCGTCCCGCCGGAGTACGAGGACGATCCGGGCGGGTACGTCGACCTGGTCACCGGCGAGATGCTGGATGCCTGCGCGCCCCACGCGCGCTGGATCGACGTCTTCTGCGAGCAGGGCGCGTTCGACGGCGACCAGGCGCGGGCGATCCTCGCGGCCGGCAAGGCCCGCGGCCTGACCCCGCGGGTGCACGCGGGCCAGCTGTCGTACGGGCCGGGGGTGCAGCTGGCCGTCGAGCTGGAGGCGGCGTCGGCGGACCACCTGACGCACCTGACCGACGCGGACGTGGACGCGCTGGCGTCGGGGGTGACGGTGGCAACGTTCCTGCCGGGCTGCGAGTTCTCCACCCGGGCGGTGTACCCGGACGTGCGGCGGGTGCTGGACGCGGGCGCGACGGTGGCGCTGTCGACGGACTGCAACCCGGGCTCCTCGTTCACCAGCTCCATGCCGTTCTGCGTGGCGGTCGCCGTACGGGAGATGGGGATGACGCCGGACGAGGCCGTGTGGGCGGCGACGGCGGGCGGGGCGGCGGCGCTGCGGCGCACGGACGTGGGGCGCCTGGCGCCGGGCGCGCGGGCGGACGCGGCGCTGCTGGACGCCCCGAGCCACGTGCACCTGGCGTACCGGCCGGGGGTGCCGCTGGTGGCGGAGGTGTGGCAGCGGGGCGTACGGGTGCCGGGGTACCGTGCGGTCGGCGGTTGAGGTGGACCGGGCCGGCCGGTGACGCGGGGACCGTACGGTCGGCAACCGTCCGGCGCGCGGTCAGCAACCGGCAGCGACGTCCGGGTCCGCCGGGGGTCCCGCCGTCAGATGGTCCACCGCCGCGCGCTCCGCGCACTCGTTGCCGAAGCCCACCAGCCCGTGCCGCCGCCCCGGGACCGTCAGCAGCGGCGCCCGGAACCGCATCGCCACCCGCTCCGCGCCCGCCGCCGGCGTGCGGATGTCGTGCTCGCTGTTGACCAGCAGCAGGTCTGCCGCGTTGGCCGGGGCACCGGCCGCCGGGCGGACCGCGCCCAGCGGCTCGCCGCGGCCCGGCCAGTGGACGCAGGGCGCGTAGTCGCGCGCGACCGTCCGCATGCGCCACCGCGCCTCGTCGGCGTCGTCCAGCTCCCGCAGCAGCGCCCGCAGGTTGCCCGGCCACCGGAAGTCCGTGCAGTGCACCCCCAGGAACAGCGCCAGCGGCGGCGGCCCGGGGTCCAGCTCGTCGAACGCCGCCCGCACGTCCGGCGGCACCTCCCTCGGCAGGTCCCCGCCCGCCGGCTCCGGCACCTCCTCGGTATCCAGCTCCTCGCGCGAGTGCAGCGTCCTCAGTACGTAGGACGTGCCCGGCCGGTCCGGGTCGACGACCCCGTCGAAGACCGCCGCGCGCACCCGCTCCGGGTGGCGGGTGACGTAGACCTGGCCGGCCACCGTGGCGTACGAGTGCAGCAGCAGGCTGATCCGCTCCTCGCCCAGCGCCCGCCGGACCCGCTCCAGGTCGGTCGCGGCGGCGCGGGAGCCGAGGCGGCCCAGCAGCGGGCCGTAGCCGATGCGGCAGGTCTCGACGTAGTCGCGGGCGGCGGCGTCGACGGCGGTGACGTCCCGGACCAGCCGGAGGCTGCGCGCGCGGCCGAGGCGGTCCAGCGCGCCGCGGGGCTCGCCGCAGTCGACGCGGTGGCTGCGGCCGGTGCCGCGGCGGTCGTAGCCGACGATGTCGAAGCGGTCGCGCAGCTCGTGCGGGTAGTCGACGCCGGCGGAGACGGCCTCCTGGAGGCCGGAGAGACCGGGGCCGCCGGGCGCGAGGACGAGCGCGCCGATGCGCCGCCCGGGGTTGCGGGCGGGCAGCCGGCTCACGGCGAGGCGGAGGGTCTCGTGGCCGTCGCCGCCCACGGGGACCGGGACGCCGCGGCACTCGCGCCGCTCCATGCCCGTCAGCGGGCAGGGGGTCCACTCGTCGCCGCCGGGGTCCGGCCCGTAGGACGCGGCGCCGGTGCCCGGGGGATCGGGCTCGCCCCCGCCGCCCGGCGCTCCGCAGGCGCTCGTCCACACGAGCACCAGCGCCAGCACCGTGAGCAGGGCGGGCGCCGGGACCGGGCCGCCGGTCCGGCGCCGGGCGGGGGCCGTGGGGCGATCCATGGTGCGATCATGGCACCAACGGCCGGGAAACACGGGGAGGCCGCCCCTCGGGCGGCCCCCGGACGGCCCCGGCGCCCCGCCGGAGGCCGGGGCCCCGCCTACTCGTCGATCATCAGCCCCTTGCGCAGCCGCACCAGCGTCCGCGACAGCAGCCGGGAGACGTGCATCTGCGAGATGCCCAGCTCCTCGCCGATCTCCGACTGGGTCATGTTGGCCACGAACCGCAGCGACAGGATCTTCCGGTCGCGCGGCGCCAGCTCCGCTATCAGCGGCTTGAGGGACTCGACGTACTCGATGCCCTCAAGGCCGTGGTCCTCGTAGCCGATGCGGTCGGTGAGGGCGCTCTCGGAGTCGTCCTCCTCGGGCTGCGCGTCCAGCGAGCTGGCGGTGTAGGCGTTCGAGGCGGCCATGCCCTCGACGACCTCGTCCCGGTCGATGTCCAGCCGCTCGGCCAGCTCGTCGACCGTGGGGGCGCGGTCGAGTAGCTGGGACAGCTCGTCGCCGGCCTTCGCCAGGTCGAGGCGCAGCTCCTGCAGCCGCCGCGGGACGCGTACGGACCAGGAGGTGTCCCGGAAGAAGCGCTTGATCTCGCCGATGATCGTCGGCATCGCGAAGGTGGGGAACTCCACCCCGCGGGCGGGTTCGAAGCGGTCGATCGCCTTGATGAGCCCGATGGTGCCCACCTGGATGATGTCCTCCATCGGCTCGCTGCGCGAGCGGAACCGGGAGGCGGCGAACTTGACCAGCGCCAGGTTGAGTTCGATCAGGGTGTTGCGGACGTACGAGTACTCGTGGGTGCCCTCTTCGAGGGTGCCGAGCCGGTCGAAGAGCGTCTTCGACATGGCCCGCGCGTCGGCGGGGGCGATCTCGTCGAAGGCGATGCCCTCCAACTCGTCGAGGCTCCCCGTGAAGGCGATCGCGGACTCGGTGGCCTCGTCGTCGGGGACGGGGAGCCCGTCGGTGTCCGCGCCGTCGTGCTCTGTGTGGTCGTCGCCGTGCTCGGCATGAGGTCTTGCCGGCGGCGTGCTGGCCGCGGCGTCGAGCCGGGGTGACATTTGTCCTCCATCGTTCTCGGCATTCGGCTGCCGATGCCATCTCTTTCTGTTTACGGTCTGCGGCGCCTCCCGAAGCCACGTGTTGCGGTTCTTCTACTCCCTACCGGCTTATCCCCTCCGGTGCAAGAATCGTGTGTCCATATTTGCCCTATTTTGTTAGCTGTTCGGGTGCC
The DNA here is from genome assembly GCF_039531005.1 of Streptomyces synnematoformans. Lineage (NCBI taxonomy): Bacteria > Bacillati > Actinomycetota > Actinomycetes > Kitasatosporales > Streptomycetaceae > Streptomyces > Streptomyces synnematoformans. The sequence goes on along the minus strand of NZ_BAAAPF010000155.1, from coordinate 1,552 downwards.
GAACATGTGACCAAAGGCGTAGGGTCGGTGCTGCATCGCACGACAGCTCGAAGGTCAGGAGACAAGCGCGCATGGACGCCGGAACCGCCGGAAGCCCGAGCCGCGGCCGACTGCACGTCGACGTGCGGGTCCATGGCGGGAGTGCCGTCCTCACGCCGTCGGGCGAGTTGGACTACCACACCGCCGAGGTGCTGCGGGAACCGCTGGAACGATGCATCGCCGGCGGCCGCAGCCGGCTCGTACTCGACTGCTCCCGCCTGGAGTTCTGCGACTCCACCGGGCTGAACGTGCTCCTCGGCGCCCGCCTCAAGGCCGAGGCCGGCGGCGGCGGCGTGCACCTCGCCGGCCTGCGGCCGGTCGTCGCCCGGGTCTTCGAGATCACCGGCGCGGAGGCGGTCTTCTCCCTGCACGACACCGTGGAGTCGGCCCTCGTGGAGTGACCTCCTGACCGCCGGCCGCGCGGTGGGGCCGGTGCGACAGGTGATGCGCGTCACAGCCTCCTGGGGAAACTCGGGGGTGTTTCCGCGATCTCGCAGGGCAGGAGCCCAGGCGAAAACTTCTGGAACGGGCAGGATGGCCACGAATGCGCGAACGGGCGTGCGGTTGCGCGAAGGGGGTGTCGTGAGGCGATGAGCTTCAGGTCGTTGCCGCCCGGCGTGCCGCCGTCGGAGGGCGAGGCCGGCAGCGGCGCCACCGCGCCCGCGCACCCGGCCGGCGGCCCGGCCCCGGCCGCCACCCCCACCCCGGGCACCCCCACCCCGGGCACCCCCGTCCCGGCCGGCGAGCCCGCCCCGGCCGTCCAGGTGCGCCGGCTGCGTCTCGTCGGCGCCAGCGGCATGGTGCCCCGGGCCCGCGACTTCGCCCGCCGGGCGCTGGAGGACTGGGGGTGGCTGCCCGCGGTGACCGGGGAGCAGCGCGCGGCGGCCGAGGACGTCCTCCTCGTCGTCTCGGAGCTGGTGACGAACGCCTGCCTGCACGGCGGCGGCCCGGACGAGCTGCGGCTGCGTGCGGCGGGGAAGGTGCTGCGGCTGGAGGTCAGCGACTCCGGCGCGGGCACGCCGGAACCGCGCACCCCGCACCGGGCCAGCAGGCCGGGCGGGCACGGGATGTTCATCGTGCAGCGGCTGTGCCTCGACTGGGGCGTGCAGCGGGAGGCGGACGCGGCGGGCAAGACGGTCTGGGCGGAGCTGTCGGCACCGCTGTAGCGCCCCGCGCACCCCGTATGCACCTGGCACGTGGCTGGTACGTACCTCGTGACGACCCGGGCCCCGGCCCCGTACGCCCCCCGCCCGCCGACTGCCGCTAGCCGATCCGCCTCCGCAGCCAGCCCTCGATCTCCCCCACCACCGCCGGGTCCGCCAGCAGCCGCATCCCGTGCCCGGCACCCGGCACCACCCGCACCCGCACGTCCCCCGCCGGCATCCCCCGCGCCCGCTCCGCCGCCGCCACCGCCTCCGAGTGGTACGCCGGCACCCAGTCCCCGGCCGAGTGCAGCAGCAGCATCGGGGCGTCGTCCCGGCCGGACGCCGCGCGCCGCGGGTCCAGCGACCGC
>NZ_BAAAPF010000154.1:0-16258 GCF_039531005.1 Streptomyces synnematoformans | reverse complement strand
GGCGGCCCCCGGCCAGCACCCGGACCGCCAGCGCCCGGCCGAAGCGCAGCAGGGCGGCCAGCGCGGCGAGCACGAGGGCGGCGAGCAGCGCGCCGCCGCCGGCGTTGGGGCCGCCGGGCGAGGCGAGCAGCAGGCCGAGCGGCGTCGCGTCGGTGGCGGCGGTCTCCAGCCCGGCCTCGGTGAAGAAGCGGGAGGGTGCGGTGAGCAGCTCCAGCGACCAGGGCGCGAGCAGCACCACGGGGGTCACCAGGACGGCCAGGTGGCGGACGGCCAGGCCGGCGGGGCGCTCGCCGCGCACGACGGTCCAGGCGAACAGCGCGGCGGTCAGGCAGCCGGCCAGCGGCCACACGACGGGCGTGAAGGCGGTGGTGACGGTCAGCAGCAGCGCGTACGCCCAGGCGCCGCGCCAGCTCGCCCGGCCGCGCAGCCCGCTCGCGGCCTCGGCGGCGCGGGCGAGGAGCGGCAGCAGCACCGCGAGCCCCGGGGTGCCGAAGCGGCCGTCGGCGAGCGCGACGGTGAAGCCGGGCAGGAAGGCGTACGCGACGCTGCCCCAGGCGCGCAGCAGCCGGGAGCCGACGAGCGGCCGGGAGGCGAAGTACGCGGTGAAGCCGGCCAGCGGCACCGAGCAGACGAGCAGCAGGGTCAGCGCGGCGTTGGTGCTGCCGAAGAGGACCGTGCCGAGGGCGGCGAGGAACGCCAGGTAGGGCGGCGCGTCCTGGGTGCCGCCGGTGCCGACGGGGTGCCAGGAGTCGGCGTACGACGACCAGAGGTCGCCGGCGCCGGCGGGGGCGGGCAGCAGCGCGCCGCCGATGAGGGAGCCGCCGCCGATCAACTCGCGGCAGGCGATGAGCGAGACGAGCAGCAGGACGCCGAAGAGCACCGGTCCCGGCTTGCGCGCCACCCGCTTCAGCCGGGCGAACTGCTCGACTTCGAGGAAGTCGGCGTCCTCGTCGCCGGGGCCGGTCTCGACGGCGCTGCCGTGCCGGCCGCCGCCGGACAGCTCGGGTTCTGAGCGGCCGCTGAAGTTGTTGAGCACCTGCTCGACGGTGGCGCGTACGGTCGCGCCGCGGCCGGGGAAGAGGGGTTTGAGGTCGCGGGGCGGGACCGCTGCCTTTCCGGAGAGGTTGCCGCGCCGGCGGCGGGCGGCGGCGACGCGGTGCGGGCGCAGCAGCACGGCGCCGAGGCCGGCGACCTCGTCGAGGGCCTGGCGCGGGACCTTGCCGACGAGGTAGGCCAGCGTGCGCAGCAGGGTGCCGAGGACGAGCCGGAAGGCGACGTACGGCAGGGCCGCCGTGCTGCAGTTGACGAGGAGTGTGTAGGCGGCGCCGGCCTTGTCGACGCGGTGCGGGCTCGCGCCCTTCGCGGTCTGCCCGGACCTGCCGATGCAGTCGATGGAGCGCCGCTCGCGGGCGGCGGCCTCGGCGTGGCGCATGACGGCGTCGGGCTGGACGACGACGCGGTGGCCGGCCTTGTGGGCGCGCCAGCACAGGTCGACGTCGTCGCGCATGAGGGGCAGCCGGGCGTCGAAGCCGCCGAGTTGCTCGAAGACGTCACGGCGGACGAGCATGCCGGCGGTGGAGACGGACAGCACGTCGCGGCTGCCGTCGTGCTGGCCCTGGTCCTGCTCGCGGCGGTCGATGCCGGTCCAGCGGCGGCCGCTGTGGGCGATGGAGACGCCGGCCTCCAGCAGCTGCCTGCGGTCGTACCAGCCGCGCAGCTTGGGGCCGATGATGGCGGCGGAGGGCATGTCGTCGGCGAGGCGGAGCATGGCGGCGAGCGCGTCGGGCTCGGCGGCGCAGTCGTCGTGCAGCAGCCACAGCCACTGCACGGGCTCGCCGTGCGGGAACTCCGGCATGTCGTACGCGTCGTCGCGCCAGCTGCGGCTGACGGGGTCCCAGCCGCTGGGGCGGCGCAGGTACGGCAGTTGGTCGGTGGTGGGCACGCCCGCGGTGCGCGCGGCCTCGGCGGCCGCGGTGCCGAAGCCGGTGCGGCGGGCGAGGTGGAGCACGCGCTCGGCGCCGAGGGCTTCGGTGAGGATGCGGGCGGAGCCGTCGGCGCTGCCGGTGTCGGCGGCGATGACGTTCTGCACGGGGCGCTCCTGCGCCGTGAGCGCGGCCAGCGCGTCGGGCAGCCACCGCTCGCCGTCGTGCGAGACGAGCACGGCGGTGACGACGTGCCGCGGGTAGGCGGGGGCACCGCCGGGGCCAGCGGCGCCCTCGGAGGCGGCCCCGGGCCGGGCTGCTGCGTCGGCTGCGGCGGCCGGGTGGCCGGCCGCGTAGTCAGCGTGGCTGTGCTCGGACATCGAGGTGCGGGCCCCTGGCGGGGTCCGGGTCACCTCCCGGGAATGTGGCGGCTGTCAGGACGGCCCCCACACTAGAGGGTCCCTCTGTCAGGCGGCGACGTGCGGGACGCTCCGCAGGCCGCCGCGGGGTTCCGCCGAGGCCGGGTACGCGGTGGCGTACGCCTGCGGGCGCCCGGCGCACGCTCCGCGCGCACGCGCCGTCTTCTGCCGCGGCTTCTGCTGCGGCCTGTTCCGCGGCTTGCTCTGCGGCCTGTTCCGCCGCTACAGCGCCGCCTTCTTCAGCCGCCGCCGCTCGCGCTCGGACAGGCCGCCCCAGATGCCGAAGCGCTCGTCGTTGGCGAGGGCGTACTCCAGGCACTCGGACCGGACTTCACAGGCGAGGCAGACCTTCTTGGCCTCACGTGTGGATCCGCCCTTCTCCGGGAAGAAGGACTCGGGATCGGTCTGGGCGCACAAGGCGCGCTCCTGCCACCCGAGCTCCTCGTCCGCCTCCTCGACCAGCGCCTGCTGGAACAGCTCGGTCATGTGCGCGCCCCTCGTCTTTGCTTCCCCGTGATGTTGCCGTTACCGAATCGCCCGAACGACACGTGTGAAATTACAGGTACGCCGCTCTGGCACAGTCAAGCCGGGATCTGCTATTGGACCTCTTATTCACCCTGCGGCACCAAGCCCTCGTAAAAAGTGTGCATATCGGCCAAGACCATGACAGTGCGATAGACCGCGATCCCGGCAGGCACCCTCACCCAGGGAGACGATCGGGGCTACGGCGCCGTTGCGGCCCGCCCGGCAAAGCGAAGAAGATCACAGTCGCGTCACGGATGCACAACGGCACCCCGGCCCCGATGCCCGCCCTGCGGTTGGTCGCCGTCCTCTCCGTACAACGCGGTGAATAAACCTTTCGCCACGCCCGGGTACCGGAAGGTGTGAATCCTGGCGGGCAACCCGGGCATCCGGTTGACAACCGCCGTCCGGATCGGCTCTGCTGATGCGCATGTCGGGCCCGTGGCCGTCCTGGCCGAGCGAGGAGTGTCCGAGCTGTTGTAGCCGCTGAGGCTCCAGCTCCGCCCTCCGCTGCCTGCCGCCCGCCGCGGCCCGCGCGGTCCCGTGACCGCCCCCTCTCCCCGCGCTCCTCGCGCACCACACACGCCAAGGACCCCCGAGCCCGATGCTCAGCGACATCCAGATCGGCGGCGACCCGCTCGCCTTCCCGCACCTGTTCCCGCCCGCGCCCGCCCACCCCGTCACCGTCGCCGACTTCGCCGGCCTCGCCCGCGCGCTGGCCGCCGACCGGGACGCCTGGGCGCCGCTCGTCGACTACGACCCCGTCACCCGCTGGTACCACCGGCTGCGCACCGGCCCCGGCTACGAGGTGTGGCTGCTCAGCTGGCTGCCCGGACAGGGCAGCGGGGCGCACGGCCACGGCCCGTCCTCCGGCGTACTCACCGTGCTGGCAGGGGAGTTGACCGAGCGCACGGACCACGCCCCGCGCATCCTCGCGCCGGGCGCGCAGCACTTCTTCGCGCCGGGGTACGTCCACGAGGTCGTCAACGACGCGCTGACCCCGGCCGTCAGCCTGCACGTCTACTTCCCCGCCCTCACCGAGATGCCGATGCACGAGGACCACGCCGGCGCCGCCCGCTGCACCGCCGCCGGCGGCGCCGGCCGCGCAGCCGGTCGGCCGGCCCGCCGCTGAACCCGGCCTGCCAGACTGGGCGCCATGCGCATCGTTGTACTGGCCGGCGGGATCGGCGGCGCCCGGTTCCTCCGCGGCCTGAAGCAGGCAGAGCCGGACGCGGACATCACCGTCGTCGGCAACACCGCCGACGACATCCACCTGTTCGGCCTCAAGGTCTGCCCCGACCTCGACACCGTGATGTACACGCTCGGCGGCGGCATCCACGAGGCACAGGGCTGGGGCCGCGCCGACGAGACGTTCACCGTCAAGGAGGAGCTGGCGGCGTACGGCGTCGGGCCCGGCTGGTTCGGCCTCGGCGACCGCGACTTCGCCACGCACATCGTGCGCACCCAGATGCTCGGCGCCGGCTACCCCCTCAGCGCCGTCACCGAGGCGCTGTGCGACCGCTGGCGGCCGGGCGTACGGCTGGTCCCGATGACCGACGACCGGGTCGAGACGCACGTCGCCGTCGAGCTGGACGGCGAGCGCCGGGCCGTCCACTTCCAGGAGTACTGGGTGCGGCTGCGCGCCTCCGTGCCCGCGCTCGCCGTGGTGCCGGTCGGCGCCGAGCAGGCCAAGCCCGCGCCCGGCGTGCTGGAGGCCATCGCCGAGGCCGACGTGGTCCTCTTCCCGCCGTCCAACCCCGTCGTCAGCATCGGCGCGATCCTCGCCGTGCCCGGCATCCGCGAGGCCATCGCCGACGCCGACGTGCCCGTCGTGGGCCTGTCCCCCATCGTCGGCGGCGCCCCGGTGCGCGGCATGGCGGACAAGGTGCTGGCCGCGGTCGGCGTCGAGTCCACCGCCGAGGCGGTCGCGCTGCACTACGGCTCCGGGCTCATCGACGGCTGGCTGGTCGACGAGGTGGACGAGGCGGCGGTGCCGGCGGTGACGGACGCCGGGATCCGCTGCCGGGCGGTGCCGCTGATGATGCGGGACACGGACGCGACGGCGCGGATGGCCGCGGCGGCGCTGGAGCTGGCTCAGGAGGTACGGGCATGACGGCGGACACGGGCACGGGCACGGAGGCGGCGGCGGGCACGGACGCGGCCACGGAGGCGGGCCCGGCGGACCCGGGCACGGCGCCGGCCCCCGAGTTCCGCGTACGGGCCCTGCCCGGCATCCCCGAGGTGCGCCCCGGCGACGACCTCGCCAAGCTCGTCGCCGCCGCGGCCACGTCCGCAACCGGCCCCACCGGCCGCGCCGGGCCCGCGCTCGCCGACGGCGACATCCTGCTCGTCACCTCCAAGGTGGTCAGCAAGGCGGAGGGCCGGGTGCGGCACACCGCCGTGCCCGGCGACCGGGAGGCCGCCATCGACGAGGAGGCCGTACGCCTCGTCGCCCGCCGCGGCCCGCTGCGTATCGTCGAGACCCGGCACGGCCTGGTGATGGCCGCCGCCGGCGTGGACGCCTCCAACACCCCCGCCGGCACCGTCCTGCTGCTCCCCGAGGACCCCGACGCCTCCGCCCGCGCGCTGCGCGCCGGCCTGCGCGAGATCCTCGGCGTCAACGTCGGCGTCCTGGTCACCGACACCTTCGGCCGCCCCTGGCGCAACGGCGTCACCGACGTGGCCGTCGGCGCCGCCGGCGTCCGCGTGCTGGACGACCTGCGCGGCGCCCGGGACACGTACGGCAACGCCCTGGAGGGCACGGTCGTCGCCGCCGCGGACGAACTGGCCGCCGCCGGCGAGCTGGTCAAGGGCAAGGCCGCCGGGCTGCCGGTGGCGGTGCTCAGCGGGCTGCCGCAGCTCGTCGCCCCGGCCGGCGAGGAGGCCGGGCCGGGCGCGCGGGAGCTGGTGCGGGAGCCGGCCGAGGACATGTTCCGCCTCGGCACCTCGGAGGCGGTCCGCGAGGCCGTGACGCAGCGGCGCACCGTGCGCGAGTTCACCGGCGCGCCGGTGGACCCGGCGGCGGTGCGGCGGGCCGTGGCCGCCGCCGTGACGGCGCCGGCGCCGCACCACACGACGCCGTGGCGGTTCGTGCTGCTGGAGTCGCCGGCGGTGCGGACGGAGCTGGTGGACGCCATGCGCGAGGCGTGGATCCGGGACCTGCGGGAGCTGAGCCACTTCACGGAGGAGTCCGTCGCCAAGCGGATCCGCCGCGGCGACGTGCTGCGCAACGCCCCGTACCTGGTGGTGCCCTGCCTGGTCATGGACGGCTCGCACACCTACCCCGACGACCGGCGCAACGCCGCCGAGCGGGAGATGTTCGTCGTCGCCACCGGGGCCGGGGTGCAGAACTTCCTCGTCGCGCTGGCCGGCGAGGGGCTGGGCTCGGCGTGGGTGTCGTCCACGATGTTCTGCCGGGACGTGGTCCGCGAGGTGCTGGACCTGCCGGCGGACTGGGACCCGATGGGCGCGGTGGCCGTGGGCCACGCGGCGGCCCCGCCGCGGCAGCGCCCGCCGCGGGCGGCGGAGTCGTTCACGGTGGTGCGCTGAGCGCGCGGGCGCGCTCCGAGGCGTACGGGAACGGGACCCCGCCCGCCGCGCGGGCCGGGGTCCCGTACGGAGGGCCGCCGCGGTCAGTTCCCCGACACGGTGACCTTCTCGTCGTTCTTCAGCTGCTCGAACAGCTTCTTGGCCTTCGGCTCGTCCCACACCTGCACGGAGCCGAGCCGCGGGTCGTTGCCGCCGGAGACCACCGGCAGGTTCATCTGCTTGCCGTCGCCGCCCGAGACGCCCTTCATCGCCCAGAACATCTGCAGCACGTTGAACAGGCTCATGTCCTTGTCGACGATCAGCGAGTCCAGGCCGGCGCCCATGGTCGGGTAGAGCTTGAACGGGTTGAGGACCGTCGACATCTTCGCCGACTCGTCAGCCAGCTTGGACAGCAGCTTCTGCTGGTTCTTCGTCCGGTCCAGGTCGCCGCCCGGCAGCGCGTACCGGTTGCGGACGAAGGCCAGCGCCTCGGCGCCGTCAAGGTCCTGGCAGCCCTTCTCGAAGTCGGCGCCGGAGTTCTTGTCCTGGACCGCCTTGTCGAAGCACATCTCGACGCCGCCGAGTTCGTCGACGATGTTGGCGAAGCCGCCGAAGCCGATCTCCGCATAGTGGTCGATGTGCAGGCCGGTGTTGTACTCGACGGTGCGGACGAGGAGTTCGGGGCCTTCGATGGAGTAGGCGGCGTTGATCTTCTGGGTCTGCTCCGGGATGCGGTTGCCGGTCTCCGAGCCGGTGAAGGCCGGGATGGTGACCTTCCAGTCGCGCGGGAGGCTGACCATCGTGTTCCCGTTGTCGCCCTTGTGCAGGATCATCATCGAGTCGGTGCGCTTGCCCCCCACCGAGCCGGTGTGCAGCTCGTCCTGCCGCTCCTTGGACAGGCCCTCCCGGCTGTCGGAGCCGACGATGAGGAAGTTGGTGCCGTCCTGGTCGCCGGGCCGGTCCTCGACCTTGCTGAGATCCACCTCGCGGCGCAGCTTGGAGTCGGCCCAGAAGTACGTGGCGACGGGCACGACGATCACGATGACGAGCGCCACGACGAGGCCTATCTTGACCCGCTTGCGCCAGTCCGGGGGCGGCTTGCCGTAGCCGGGGCCGCCGCGGCCGTCGCCGCCGCCTCCGTACGGGTCGGAGGGCCCGCCGCCGCTGCGGTAGACCTGCCCCTCGTTGTAACCGTCGCCGTACGGACCGTGGTCGTCCTCGTAGCCCCGGGAGCGCTGCGGCGGCACCCCGCCGCCCACCACGGGCATGACGCGGTGGGGCTCCGGATCCGACGCGCGGCTGCCGCGCCCGTACCGGTCCCGGCTGTCTGCGGTCCACCCCTCGGGCCAGTCGCTCATGCCGGAAGTCTGCCCTGCCCGGCCGCGGGACCTGAAGGGGGGTTCTGAATCGGACCGGGGTTGTAGCGGTTCTGATGCAAAGCGGCAGGCCGCATACAGTGACACACATGAACGATCAGGCACCCCCGGCGGCGGGCGAGGCGAAGCCGACCTCGGCGTCCCGCACCACGTTGTCGCACATCATGACGGCGAACGACGCGAACCTGCTCGGCACCGTGCACGGCGGCGTGATCATGAAGCTGGTGGACGACGTGGCGGGGGCGGTCGCGGGACGGCACTCCGGGGGGCCGGCGGTGACGGCGTCGATGGACGAGATGGTGTTCCTGGAGCCGGTGCGGATCGGGGATCTGGTGCACGTCCTGGCGCAGGTCAACTGGACGGGGCGGACCTCGATGGAGGTCGGGGTGCGGGTGATGGCGGAGCGGTGGAACGAGTCGACGCCGGCGAAGCAGGTGGCCAGCGCGTACCTGGTGTTCGCGGCGGTCGACGACCTGGGCCGGCCGCGCCCGGTCCCGCAGGTCGTCCCGGAGACGGAGCGCGACGAGCGGCGCAGCCAGGAGGCCCGGATCCGGCGCACGCACCGGCTGGCCCGCCGCCGCGCGATCAAGGACCTGCGCGAGCGCGGAGACGGCTGACCCGGGAGTGCGGGCGGCTCACGCCGGGTGGACCGGCTCGCGCCAGGCCGGGGGCTCCCCGCGCGGCGGCGGCCGCCGTACCGGACCAGCGGTCGCAGCCGCCGGGGGCAGCATCCGGCCATCCGCGCAACCGCCGCCCGCGCCGGAGGCGCCCACGCGGCCGCACCCGCCGCCCCCGCGGGAGGCGCTACGTGCAGAGCACCTCGTCGCCCGTCACCGCCGACCAGACGTCCGCGCCGTCCAGGATCGGGTCCGCGGGCCGTACACGGCGGACCTTCTCGTGGTCCGCGCCCAGCGTGACCGTCAGCACCGCGCCGTGGTCCGGGACCGGGCGCAGCTTCGCGTGCGGCAGGGCGGCGGCCAGGGAGCGGGCGGAGCGGTCCCACTCCGGGTCGTACGTGAGGACCGTACGGTCCGTCGGCTCCGCGGTCGCGGGCGCGCCGGTCGTGGCGAAGCCGGTGCGGGCCAGCGACCGGTCCACGCGCCCGCCGAGGCCGTTCTCCGCCGTGCCGTTCTCCACCTGCACCCGGATCCGCTCCGGCGGCACCTCCACCGGTGTCGCCTTCCGCTGCCCGCCGGAGCCGGAGCCGGAGCCGGAGCCGCCGCGCCCGCGCCGCGGCTTGAGCGGCCGGTCCTCGCGCAGCCGGTCGAAGAGCCGCCGGGCCCGCTCCTCGTCCCACCTGACCGTCGCGCCGAGCCCCGGCACCTCGTAGTCCATGTCGGCCACCGGCACCGTCGCGAACTCCGACGACTCCGGCGAGAACCCGTGCAGCGCCTTGCCCAGCGCGAACACCGCGCCGGTGTCCAGCCCCGCGTCCGTGCGCACCGAGCCGAGGAGCGTCGCGCCGACCTCGCGGAAGCGCAGCGGGTTCAGCAGGCCGCTGCTGCCGGTGAGCTTGTCGATGACGGCGGCCAGGAAGCGCTGCTGGCGCTTCATCCGGCCCATGTCGGACGCGCCGTCCAGGTGCCGGGCGCGGACGTACGCCAGCGCCTCCCCGCCGTCGAGCCTGCTGGTGCCCGCGGGCAGGTCGAGCCCGGAGTACTTGTCCCGCAGCGGGCGCTGGGTGCACACCTGCACGCCCCCGACGACGTCCACGGTCTTCATGAACGCCCGGAAGTCGATCTCCACGTAGTGGTCGATGTGCACCCCGGACAGCTTCTCCACCGCGCGTACGGTCAGCGGCGGGCCGCCGTGCGTGTACGCCGCGTTGACCTTCGCCGGGTGCGCGGTGCGCCGTTCGCCGAGGGCGCGGTTGGTGTGCGGCGGCAGCTCGACGTAGCTGTCGCGGGGGATGCTGACCACGCTCGCCCGCTCGCGGTCCCGCGACAGGTGGACGAGCATCAGCGCGTCCGTGCAGTTGCACGGCTGGCCGCCGAGGCGGTGCTCGCGCCGCTCCGCGGCGCTGACGCTGTCGCGCCGGTCGATGCCGGCGACGAGGAAGTTGAGCCCGTGGCCCGCCCGGGGGCGGTCCTGGAGCCCGCCGAAGGCGTCGACCCGGTGGATGCCGGAGCTGAGGGAGCTGAGCATGAAGTACCCGGCCCCGCCGGTGGCCAGCAGCAGGAGGGACAGCGCGGTGGCGATCCGCAGGACCCAGCGCGGGCGCTGCACGGACGGGGCTGGCACGGTTGCGGGACCTCCGCGGGCTCGGTCGGGCGGGTCGGGGGTGCGGTGCGGCGGGTGCAGAGGCGGGGTACGGACCGACCACGGTAAGGACGTCGGCGCCGTCCTGCCCCGCACACGCCGTCCGTACGCTTAACGCCACCCTGCGGGCACGCCCCGATCCCCCGTTCGCGGTAACCTGAGCGGCGCTATGAACGACTCTGCGCCGCCGCCCCCCGCGGTCTCCGTGATCATGCCGGTGCTCGACGAGGAGCGGCACCTCCGCGAGGCGGTGCGGCACATCCTGGAGCAGGACTACGACGGCGAGCTGGAGGTCGTCATCGCCCTCGGCCCGTCCACGGACGGCACCGACGCGATCGCCGCCGAGCTGGTGCGCGAGACCGCGGACAGCCCCCGCCGCCGGGTGCACACGGTGCCGAACCCCACGGGCCGTACCCCCGCCGGGCTCAACGCGGCCATCAAGGCGTCCCGGCACCCGGTCGTGGTCCGCGTCGACGGCCACGGCATGCTCTCCCCCGGCTACCTCGCCACCGCCGTGCGGCTGCTGGACGAGACGGGCGCGCAGAACGTCGGCGGCATCATGCACGCCGAGGGCGAGACGAGCTGGGAGCAGGCCGTCGCCGCGGCGATGACCGCGCGTATCGGGGTGGGCAACGCCGCGTTCCACACCGGCGGCGAGGCGGGGCCCGCGGACACCGTGTACCTCGGCGTCTTCCGCCGGGAGGCGCTGGAGCGGCAGGGCGGCTACAACGAGGAGTTCGTCCGCGCGCAGGACTGGGAGCTGAACTTCCGTATCCGCTCGGCGGGCGGGGCGGTCTGGTTCTCGCCCGAGCTGCGGGTCTCGTACCGGCCGCGGCCGAACCTGCGGGCGCTGGCCAGGCAGTACAAGGACTACGGCCGCTGGCGCCGCGTCGTCGCCCGCTACCACAAGGGCTCGATCAACCCGCGCTACCTCGCGCCGCCCGCCGCCCTCGCGGGGATCGCGGCGGGGGTGCTGGTGACCCCGCTGACGCCGCTCGGTCTGGTCGTCCCGCTCGCGTACGCCGTGGGGATCGCGGCCGGCTCCGTGCCCGCGGGGCGCGGGCTGCCGGCGCGCGCGCGGCTGCAGATCCCGGTGGCGCTGGCCACGATGCACATGTCCTGGGGCTGGGGGTTCCTCACCAGCCCGCGGTCGCTGGCGCGGAAGGTGATCGCCAGCCGCCGCCCGGCGGTCCCGGCCCGCTGAGCGGCTCCCCCGGGGCCGCGGGCCGGGCCGCGGAGCCGCGGCGTCACCACGTGTAGGCGGGATTGACGTCCATGCACGCCTTCTTGTTGCTGCCCGCCAGCGGGTTGGCGCTCTCCGGGGCCTTCTCCGGCTCCCCCTTCCCGCCCTTCCCGCCGTCGTCGCCGCCCGCGGTCTCGGGGTAGGCGTCGCCCTCCCGCCAGTCAGCGCCGATGACCAGCGTGACCCGGTCGACGCCGACGGACTGCTTGACCGCCCGGTCGGGCAGCCCGATCGCCTTCGCCACCGCCAGGGCGTTCGCGTGCTGCTCCGGCGTCGCGTACGTGACCGTGGTGTCGGCCTGCGCCTTGGGGGTGGCGTCGGTGGCGGCCTGGGTGAAGCCCTCGCCGACGAGCACCTGGGCGATGGCGCCCGCCCGGCCGGTGACCGGGGCGTACGTCGCGGTGCCGGTGCCGTTCTGCACGACGACGGGGATGTCCGCCTTCGGCTCGGCCTCGGCGACGAGGTCCTCGGCCGGCTTCTTCTTCCCCGGCTTGTCCTTGCCGTCGAAGGCGACGTCGTTGCGGAGCATGGACCAGATCTGCGCCGCGTCCTGCTCGTTGGGTATGACGTGCGCGCTGTTCTGCGGGTCCTGCGCCCACGGCATGGTGGTCATGGTGATGCGTTCCGCGGGCACCCGCTTGATCTCGTTGGCGAGGTCGTACAGCTCCTTCACCGACCCCAGTTCCTCGTCGACGGTCAGCGCGTTGGTGGCCGCCACGGCCAGGGCGCGCAGCTTGCCGGGGTCGGTGAGCTTGGTGCCCTCCTTGAGCTGGCGGGCCATCGAGTTCATGTACTGGTGCTGGGCGTGGGTGCGGCCGATGTCGCTGCCGTCCTCGAAGCCGTGCCGGGTACGCAGCCACTGGAGCGCCTGCTCGCCCTTGACGGTGGTCTCGCCCTTCTCCAGCCGCAGGCCGGAGTCCGGGTCGTCGACGTTGTCCCGGACGCAGACGGGGACGCCGCCGACCGCGTCGGCCATGCTCACCACGCCGGCGAAGTCGATCATCATGAAGTGGTCGATGGAGACGCCGGTCAGGGTCTCCCAGGCGGCCACGGTGCAGCCCGGGCCGCCGTGCTGGAGGCTGGTGTTGATGGTCTCGGTGGTGGTCTCGGGGTAGACCTCGCCGTCGTCGGGGTCGGTGCACTCGGGGATCGTCACCCGGGTGTCGCGCGGGACGCTGACCACGGACATGTTGCTGCGGTCCGCCGAGACGTGGAGCAGCATCTGCACGTCGGCCAGCGGCTTGCGGCCGACGTCGTCGTGGGAGCCGCCGAGCCTGACGTTCTCCTCGGAGTTCCGGCTGTCGGACCCGAGGAGCAGGATGTCCAGGGGGGTCTGGCCGTCGGCGTTGGGCTGCTTCTCGTCGAGCTTGTTCTTGCCGAGGTTGAGCGGGTCCTTCTCCAGGTTGTTGTTCAGGTCGCGGTAGAAGAGGTAGCCGGCGGCGGCGGCGCCGAGTATGAGGAAGGCGACGATGCCGAAGAACCAGCGGGCGACGCGCAGCGCGCGGCCGGGCCTGCGCCGGGGCGGGCGTCCGTCGTCGTAGCCGTACGCGGCGCCTTCGGGGCCGTCGGAGCGGTGGCGGTCGTAGCCGTCGTGGCCGTCGTGGTAGCGGGGGTCGTGGTCGTCGGCGTGACGCGCGTAGCCGCGCTGCCGCGGCATGTCCGGCGGGCCCGCGTCTTCGTACAGTGTGTCGTCCCAGCCCAGCTCGCGGGCTCTGTCGGGACGGCCGTCCGCTCCGCTACCGCGGACACCGCTGCGGCGCATGGGGCCTCCTGGTCGATCGCGGACGTGCGGTGTCCAGTCCGCACGTACGCCTCACTTCGCACAGACGTTCTTGTCGTCGGCCTTGACGTTCTGCACCCCGTCGGGTGCCTTGTCCGGCGCCTCGACAGGCGTGCCCGGCTGGGTGAAGTCCTCGCCGAGTGTGAGCGTCATCGTCCCCTCGGCCCCTGCGTTGTCCCCCGTCTTCTTCATGGCCTTCTTCGGCAGCCCCATCAGGTCGGCGACCCTGGCGGCCTGACCGGCCTGGTCGGGGCCGTACTCAAGCCGGGTCTCGGCCAGGTTCTCCGGGGCGTTGCCCGCCTCGGCGGCGTAGCCCACTCCCTCGTCGAGAAGCCACCCGGCGGTGGCCGACGCCATGCCGGACTGCCCGCCGCCGTTGACGACCTCGACCCTCACCTCCCCGGGCTTCGCCTTCTTCACCGGCTTGTCCTTCTTGCCCTTCTTCTCCCCGTCGAACGGCTTGTCCGCCTTGAGGAGCTTGAACAGCGGCTTGGCCTTGGCCTCATTCATAAGGACCGTTGCGTCGTCGTCAGGGTTGTCCACCACCGGCAAAGTCGCGAAAGTAATCTCGTCCTGGGGCACCTTCTTGAGGTCGTTGGCCAGCTCCGTGAGCTTCTTCACGCTGCCGATGCCGGGGTCCACCGTCAGCGCCTTGGTGGCGGCGTTGGCCAGGTCGTACAGCTTCTTCGGGTTGGTGAGGGTGCCGCCGGACTTCATCTTGCGGATGAGCGAGCTGAGGAACTGCTGCTGCAGCTCGATCCGGCTCAGGTCGCTGCCGAAGCCGACGGAGTAGCGGGTGCGGACGAAGGCGAGCGCCTGCTCGCCCTCGATCGTGTGCCGGCCCGCGGGCAGGTTGAGGTGCGACTTGGGGTCGTCGATGTCCTTCTCCAGGCACACCTCGACGCCGCCGACCGCGGACGACAGGTCCTTGACGGCGTTGAAGTCCGCGAGGATGAAGTGGTTGACGTCGAGCTTGGTCATCTTCTCGACGGTCTTCCAGGTGCAGCCCGGGTCCCGGCCGTACTGCCCGAGGCTCTCGTTGAACTTCGTCCCGTACGTGCCGGGGATCGTCTTCCAGCTGCCGTCCTCCTGCTTGGTCTTGCAGTCGGGGATGTCGGTGATCATGTCGCGCGGGATGCTCAGCACCGTGGCGTTGCTGCGGTCCTCGGAGACGTGGAACAGCAGGGTGGTGTCGGCGTGGCCGGGGCTGTTCGTGTCGCCGTAGCTGGTGTTCCCCTCGCCGGTGCGCTTGTCCGTGCCCATCACGAGTATGTTGACGGGGCCGTCGATGACCGCCGCGTGGTCCTCGCCGGCGACCTCGATCTTGTCCAGGTTGCCGTTGAGCTTGCGGTAGATGAGGAACGCGGCGGTGCCGACGGCGAAGAGCACCACCGCCAGGCCGCCGGCGGTCCAGATCAGCGCCTTCTTCTTGCGGCTCTTGGGCGGCTTGGCACGGCGGCGGCTGCGCGGGCCGTCGGGGCCGGAGCCCGGCCCCTTGCCGGAGCCGCCGGCACCGCCCGAGCCACCCGAGCCGCCCGACGCGCCGCGGCGGCGCTGGGACGGCAGGCGGGGCTCCTGGGGGTGCCCGGTCTCCCCGGGCTGCGCGTCCCCGGGGTGCATGTCCCCGGGCTGCGGGCCGGGAGGCTGCCGGCCGGGCTGGGGGGACGCGTGCGGCGGCCGGCCGTGCTGCTGCGGGACGTACTGCTGCGGCGTCTGCTGCCGGGGCCCGTATCCCTGCGGGGCGTGACCGTGCGTACCCTGTACGTGTCGGCCGTGGGGCGGCGGGCCCTGGCTCCCCGGGATCTGCGGGTCGAGACGCAGCTCGTAGCTGCCGGTCTCGGGATTGAACACCCACTGATCGGCGGGGTCGACCTCGCCGGCGTGTCCACGGCCTCGCCCATCCACGGTCGCTCGGGTCCTCACATCGGTTGGTCAGCGCCTCCCCCGCGGGCGCCCGGTCTTCCTACGCATGCTCGACGGCCGCCTGTCAGGCGGCCGGTCGGCTCACACTAGCCGCCCCGTTCAACGGCTGGCGACGCCCGTGACAAATTCCACGCACTCGTAACAGGACATCCCGCGCATCCACTCCAAACACCGTGCCCCGCTTGTGCGCGTTGATCCGCACTATCGGCAGATGTCATCCTCGGGGGTCGTCCCCTTGAAAACGGGCGGGGCGCCGGATTCCCGTTTCCGCTCGGCCTTCTCGCCCCTGGCGACGAAACGCACGACGCTGTCGGTGCGCAGCGCCTCGAACAGCCTGCCCGCCGCGGGCTGCACCAGCTCGTCGCGGTTGGCGTCGTGGCGGTACGGCCGGCGCGGCACGGTCAGGAAGTGCACGCGCTCGCTGGGCACCGACCGCACGACGCGTACCAGGTCGTACAGCTCGGCGAGCGACGACAACTCCTCGTTGGCGGTGAGCGCGGACGTCACCGCGTCCAGCAGCGGGGCCAGGCGCAGCGGGTTGAACAGGACGCCGTTGCTCTGCACCTTGTTGACGAGCGAGGCCATGAACTCCTGCTGGCGGACCATGCGCTGGGTGTCGCTGCCGCCGTCGAGGGACTTGCGCGCCCGTACGTAGCCGAGCGCCTGCTCCCCGTCGAGCACCTGGCGCCCCGCGGGCAGCCGCAGTTTGGCCGACTTGTCGCGCATCGGCTCGGGCAGGCACACCTCCACGCCGTCGACGGCGTCCACGACCTTCTTGAAGCCCTGGAAGTCGACGATGACATGGTGGTCGACGCGCGCCCCCACGAGCTTCTCCACCACCCGGATCGTGCAGGCGGCGCCGCCGAAGGCGAAGCTGAAGTTGAACTGGTTGACCTGCTTGCCGCTCGTCCCGCCGCCGGGGCGGCGGCAGTCGGGGATGCGGACCATGAGGTCGCGCGGGATGCTCAGCGCGGTGACGCTGTCCCGGTCGCCGGCGAGGTGCAGGAGCACGGCGGTGTCGGAGCGTTCGACGCCGGTGTCGCGGCCGTAGCGGTCGGTGCCGGCGCGCGAGTCGGAGCCGATGAGCAGGATGTTCGTGGCCCCGCTGGCGGCGGGCTCGGGGCGCTCCTCCTCGTAGCGCTGCAGCTCGCGGGCGGTGGCGGAGTCGACGGTGATGTTGCTGTCGAAGCGCTGGTAGAAGTACCAGCCGACGCCGACGAGGGCGAGGACGACCAGCACGTCGCCGGCGCCGACGCGGCGGGCGACGACGCGCCGGCGGCTGCGCG
>NZ_BAAAPF010000153.1:0-16354 GCF_039531005.1 Streptomyces synnematoformans | reverse complement strand
GCAGCAGCGCGGACGGGACGACCGCGAGCCCGCCGGAGCCGCCCGCGCCCGGTGGCGCCACGTAGCCCGGCTCGACGGCGAACAGCTGCCGGTCGTCGGCGACGCGCCACAGCTCGGGCCGGGCGGCGTCGAGGAGCCGGTTGTCGGGGATGAGCCACTGCCGGTCGTACGCGCCGTGCAGCACCCGCACCGGCTCGGGACACGGCCCCGGCTCCCGCGCGAGCCGCCCGGTCCCGGCGGCGCGCCCGGGCAGCTGGGCCACGGCGCTCCGCGGTGTCCGCGCCCGGGTCGGGCGGAACAGGGCGTCCCGGTCGGCGCCTTCGGCCCGTACGAGCGCGTCCCACCGGGCGCGCAGCGACGCGGTGTCGGGCGCCATCACCCACCCCCGGCCGAGCCGCAGCGGGGCGACCGACCAGGGCATGAGGTCGGCGAGCAGCGGGGCGGAGCGGCCGTCGGGGGGCGGCTCTTCGGGCGGTGTCCGCTCCTCTGCTGCGGCTGCGGCGGGCGGCGTGTCCGCCGCCGGCGTCCGGCGCTTCCCGCGCCGCGGCTTTGCCGCCGGGGGCGGGCCGGTCTCCGCGAGTGCGCCTTCCCCGGCATTCGTGGCTGCCTCCGCGCCCGCGGGCGCCGAGGGCTCCGCAGCCTCTGGTTCCGCCGGGGCCCTCGGGTCCGTCGCCGGAGCGGCCGCCTCCGCCACGGGCGGGCCGCTGTCCGCCGAACCACCCATTCCGCGTCCTCCCCTCGACTCCCGGGCCGCCCGTGCCGAGCCGCCCGCAGGGCGCTTCGCATCCTACGATCCGCGTGCGACATCCCCGCGTCCCCGCATCCGGCCTCCGGCACCCGGAACGCCCCGTGCCAGACTCCGTCCATGGCCTCCTCAGCGATCACCGCGGACGCCGCCGGCACCTGGCGGCTCGGCGACCTCACCGTCAACCGCCTCGGCCTCGGCGCCATGCGCCTCCCCGCCGCGGCGGAGCCCGACGCCGGCGGCCGGACGCGCGCCCACGCCGTGCTGCGCCGCGCCGTCGACCTCGGCGTCAACCACATCGACACCGCCGCGTTCTACTTCTCCCCGCACCGCGCCGCCAACGAACTGATCAACTCCGCCCTCGCCCCGTACCCCGACGACCTCGTCCTCGCCACCAAGGTGTGGCCCGGCCGCGACCCGTCGGGCGCGTGGGAGTGGGCCGAGCCCGCGCAGATCCGCGGCCAGGTCGAGGAGAACCTGCGCCAGCTCGGCCGCGACCACCTCGACCTCGTCAACCTCCGCCTCCCGCCCAGCCGCCGCCGCGCGAACGGCTCTCTGGCCGACCACTTCGGCGCCCTCGCCGACTGCCGCGCCGCCGGCCTCGTCCGCCACCTCGGCGTCTCCAACGTCGGCGCCGGCCAGCTCGCCGAGGCGCAAGAGATCGCCCCGGTCGTCTGCGTCCAGAACGCCTACGGCATCGGCGCCGACGCCGAGGAGCAGGCCCTGCTGCGCGCGTGCGGCGAACAGGGCATCGCCTACGTGCCGTTCTTCGCCATCGCCGGCGACGGCCGCGAGGCCGGGGCGGGCCCCGCCGCCGCGGAGAGCGAGCAGGTCCGTGCTGTCGCACGCGCCCACGGGGCGACCCCCGCCCAGGTCCGCCTCGCCTGGACCCTCCGCCAGGGCCCCCACGTCCTCGCCATCCCGGGCACGGGCGACCCCGGCCACGTCGCCGAGAACGTCGCCGCGGGGGCGGTCCGGCTCACGGACGCGGAGGTGGAGCTGCTGTCGCCGCCGGCGTAGCGACCGGACGCCGCCGGACCGCCCCCGCGGCGCTGCCGAGCTGCCGGGCTGCCGGGCTGCGGCGCCGCGGTGTGCGCTACGGCGCCTCCAGCGTCACGCTGAACGAGAACCGGTCGCCCCGGTAGCGGATCCGCGCCACGTCCACCACCCGGCCGCCGTCGTCGTACGAGACGCCCGTGTAGTCCAGGATCGGGCTCAGCAGCGGAACCCCCAGCAGCTCGACCGTCTCCGGGTCGGCCAGGGTGGCGGTGACCGTGTCCGTGATCCGGGCGATGCGGATGCCGGCCCGGTCGCGGAGGACCTTCGTCATCGGCCAGCGCTCCAGGTCCGCCGGGTCGATGCGGGCGGCGGCCTCCGGGTGGACGGTGTTGACGGCCCAGTTGACCGGCTCGCCGGTGTCGCCGTCGCGGCGGAGGCGGCGGTACGTCACGGCCTCGCCGAGGTCCGGGAAGTACGCGGCGAGGCCGGCGGGGACGGGGGCCGGTCCGTGGCCGAGGAGCGTCGTGCGGTCGCCCGACTGCTGGGCCACGATCGCGTCGACCGAGCCCAGCAGCCGGACGGGCGTGGTGCGCCGGGCGGTCTCCTCGATGAACGTGCCGTGGCGGCGGTGCCGGGTGATCAGGCCCTCCTCCTCCAGTTCCTTGAGGGCCTGGCGGAGGGTGAGCACGCTGACGCCGTAGTGCTCGGCGAGCTGCTCCTCCGTCGGCAGCCGCAGCGGCGCGTCCGGCGGGCGGCCGAGGATGGAGGCGCGCAGGGACTGCGACACCTGGTACCACAGCGGCAGCTTGCGGTTGAGCTGGAGCGAGTCGGGGGCGAAGAGGCCGGTCATGACCTGAATTCTCGCCGCAGTCCCCGCCACACGTCGTCGTAGTCCCGCTGCAGGTGCTCCGCGTCCCGCGCCTGCGGCGTGAGCGTGACCGGCCAGCGGGTCTCGAACATGAACGCCAGCCCGTCGTCGATCTTCTGCGGCTTCAGCTCCGCCGTCGAGGCCCGGTCGAAGGTCTCCCGGTCGGGGCCGTGCGCGGACATCATGTTGTGCAGCGAGCCGCCGCCGGGGACGAAGCCGCCCGGCCCGGCGGACTTGGCGTCGTACGCGCCCTCGACGAGGCCCATGTACTCGCTCATCACGTTCCGGTGGAAGTACGGCGGCCGGAAGGTGTCCTCGCCGACGAGCCAGCGCGGCGCGAAGACGACGAAGTCGGCGCCCGCCAGCCCGGGGGTGTCGGTGGGCGAGGTGAGGACGGTGAAGATGGACGGGTCCGGGTGGTCGTAGCTGATGCTGCCGATGACGTTGAAGCGGTGCAGGTCGTAGACGTACGGGACGTGGTTGCCGTGCCATGCGACGACGTCGAGCGGGGAGTGGTCGTACGTGGCCGTCCAGAGGTTGCCGCAGAACTTGCCGACGACCTCGACCGGGCCCTCCGTCTCCTCGTACGCCGCGACCGGCGCGAGGAAGTCGCGCGGGTTGGCCAGGCCGTTGGCGCCGATGGGGCCGAGGTCGGGGAGGGTGAAGGGGCTGCCGTAGTTCTCGCAGACGTAGCCGCGCACCGTGGCGCCGGCGCCGGTCCCGGTGCCGGACTCCAGCGGCTCGACGCGGAAGCGGACGCCGCGGGGGATGAGGGCGACGTGGCCGGGCTCGGCACGCAGCAGGCCGAGTTCGGTGCGGAGCAGCAGGCCGCCGCGCTCGGGGACGACGAGGAGTTCGCCGTCGGCGTCGGAGAAGACGCGGGTCATGGGGGCGTTGGCGGCGTAGAGGTGGATGGCCATGCCGGTGCGCTGCGTGACGTCGCCGTTGCCGCCGAGGGTCCACAGGCCGGCGAGGAAGTCGGTGCCGGGCGGGGGGTCGGGCAGCGGGTTCCAGCGGAGCCGGTTGGGGTCGGGGACCGCCTCGGTGAACGGGGCGGCGCGCAGGGCGCCGCCGGCCGCGCGGACGAAGCGGGGGTGCGCGGCGGAGGGGCGGATGCGGTAGAGCCAGGTGCGCCGGTTGTGGGCGCGGGGCTCGGTGAACGCGGAGCCGGACAGCTGCTCGGCGTAGAGCCCGAGGGGCGCGCGCTGCGGGGAGTTGCGGCCGGTGGGCAGGGCGCCGGGGAGGGCCTCGGTGCTGTGCTGGTTGCCGAAGCCGGAGAGGTACGACAGCCCTTCGGCGGTCTTGCGCGCCTGCTCTGCGTTGCTGGTCATGGTGGTACCGCCCGCCTTCCCGTCCGGAATCCTCAACCATTCCTATGGAGAACCATAGGAATGGTCTCAGCTGTACGCCGCCGGCGCCAGCCGGCACACGTGACCCACCGCACGCCCGGGCGGGCTGGGCGCGGAAAACTACCGGCGCTAGTTTGGGGGCGGCACGACGGACATCCGCGAGGCGACCGGGAGACGCACCGATGCAGGCTCACGACGGCATGTTCATCGACGGCCGGTGGCGGCCCGCCGCCGGCGGCGACGTCATCGAGGTGACCGACCCCGCCGACGAGCAGGTCATCGCCACCGTCCCGGCCGGCACCGCCGCCGACGTGGACGCCGCCGTCGGCGCCGCCCGCGCCGCGTTCCCCGGCTGGGCGGCCACCCCGCCCGCGGAGCCGGCCGCCCGCCTCGGGGCGCTGCGCGAGGCGCTGGCCGCCCGCGCGGAGGACGTCGCCGCGACGGTCACCGCGGAGCTGGGCGCGCCGCTGGCGTTCAGCCGGAAGGTGCACGCCGCGCTGCCGGTGGCCGTCTCCGCCTCGTACGCGGAGATCGGGGCCTCGTACCCGTACGAGGAGAAGACCGGCAACTCCACGGTCCTGCACGAGCCCGTGGGCGTCGTCGGCGCGATCACCCCCTGGAACTACCCGCTGCACCAGATCGTCGCCAAGGCCGCCCCCGCGCTGGCCGCCGGCTGCACCGTGGTGCTCAAGCCCGCCGAGAACACCCCGCTGGTCGCCCGGCTCTTCGCCGAGGCCGCCGCCGCGGCCGGCCTCCCGCCGGGAGCGCTGGGCGTCGTCACCGGACGCGGCGCCGAGGCCGGCCGGGCGCTCGTCGAGCACCCCGGCACCGACTTCCTGTCGTTCACCGGCTCCACCGCCGTCGGGCGTACGGTCGCCGCGGCGGCGGGCGCCGCGGTCAAGCCCGTCGCGCTGGAGCTGGGCGGCAAGTCCGCGAACGTCATCCTGCCCGGCGCCGACCTCGCCCGCGCCGTCAGCGTCGGCGTCGCCAACGTCATGGCCAACTCCGGCCAGAGCTGCAACGCCTGGACCCGCATGCTCGTCCCCCGCTCCGCGTACGACCAGGCGCTCACCCTCGCCGCCACCGCCGTCGCGAAGTACGTCCCCGGCGACCCGCGCGACCCCGGCACCCGGCTCGGGCCCGTCGTCAGCGCCGCCCAGCGCGACCGCGTCCGCGGCTACATCGAGCGGGGCGTCGAGGAGGGCGCCCGGCTGCTCGCGGGCGGGCCCGGCGCCCCCGGCGGCCGGTCGCGCGGCTACTTCGTACGCCCCACCGTCTTCGCCGACGTCACCCCGGAGATGACGATCGCGCAGGAGGAGATCTTCGGGCCGGTGCTGGCGGTCATGCCGTACGAGGACGAGGACGACGCGCTGCGCATCGCCAACGGCACCGTCTACGGCCTCGCCGGCGCCGTGTGGGCGGCCGACGAGGCGACGGCGGTGGCGTTCGCGCGGCGGATGGAGACGGGGATGGTCGACATCAACGGCGGGCGGTTCAACCCGCTGGCGCCGTTCGGCGGCTACAAGCAGTCGGGCGTCGGCCGCGAGCTGGGCACGGCCGGGCTCGCGGAGTTCCTGCACACCAAGTCCCTCCAGCTCTGACGCCGTACACCCCGCCCCGGCCCGCGCCCCCCGCCCGCGCTCCCCGCCCCTCCGCCCCCGAGATACGGAGCCTTCGATGACCCGCGCCGCCGTCCTGCCCGCGATCGGCTCCCCGCTCGAACTCGCCGACATCGACCTCCCCGCCCCCGGCCCCGGCCGCGTGCGCGTCCGGCTCGCCGCCGCCGGCGTCTGCCACTCCGACCTCTCCCTCGCCAACGGCACCCTGCGCCAGCCTGCCCCCGCGGTGCTCGGCCACGAGGGCGCCGGCACCGTCGTCGAGACCGGCGAGGGCGTCACCGGCGTGGCGGCCGGCGACGAGGTGGTGCTCAACTGGGCGCCGTCCTGCGGCGAGTGCCACTACTGCGGGATCGGCGAGCCGTGGCTGTGCGCCGCCGCCGGCGCCGCGGCGGCCGAGCCGTACGCCACCCGCGACGGCGCCGGGCTCTACCCCGGCCTGGGCACCGCCGCCTTCGCCGAGGAGACCGTCGTCCCCGCGCACGCCGTCCTGCCCCTGCCCGCCGGGGTGCCGCTGACCGACGCCGCGCTCCTCGGCTGCGCCGTGCTCACCGGGTGGGGCGCCGTGCACCACGCCGCCGCGGTACGGGCCGGCGAGTCGGTGGCCGTCTTCGGCGCCGGCGGCGTGGGGCTCGCCGTGCTGCAGGCCGCCCGGATCGCGGGCGCCGGCCCGCTCGTGGCGGTGGACGTGTCGCCGGCGAAGGAGGAACTGGCCCGCGCCGCCGGCGCCACCGACTTCGTCCTCGCCGAGCCCGGCGCGGAGCGCGACACCGCGAAGCGGATCCGCACGCTCACGGCCGGCGTCGGCGCCGACGTGGCGATCGAGTGCGTCGGCCGGGCGGACACGATACGCACCGCCTGGTCCTGCACCCGCCGCGGCGGGCGCACGACGGTCGTCGGCATCGGCGGCCAGGACGACCGGGTGACGTTCTCCGCGCTGGAACTCTTCTACTTCGGCCGCACCCTGTCCGGCTGCGTCTACGGCAACAGCGACCCGGCCCGCGACCTGCCCGCGATCGCGGCGCACGTACGCGGCGGGGCGCTGGACCTCGGCGGGCTCGTCACCGAGCACATCGGGCTCGACGGCATCCCGGCCGCGTTCGACGCGATGCTCGCCGGCCACGGCGCCCGCACACTCGTCGTCTTCTGACCCCGCGGGCGGTCCGTGCCCGGCTCCAGGGCGCCGGCACGGGCGACCGCGCGCCGGCCGGGCGCCGCGCCCGCGGTGAGGGCGGCACGACCGGCACCGACCCGCATCGCGCGCAGCCGCGGCACCGGTCAGGGCCTGTCGTCCAGCAGCTCGCCCTCCAGCAGACCCATCGTGAACTGGTCGTACCAGCGCCCGTCCCGCCGGAAGACGGACCTCAGCCGTCCCTCCTCCACGAACCCGGCCTTCTTGTAGACGCTGATCGCCGCGTGGTTCTCGGTCACGACCGTCAGCGAGATCTTGTGCAGCCGCATGTCCTCAAAGCCGAAGCGGCACATCGACCGCAGCGCGTCCGTGGCGTAGCCACGGCCCCAGTAGTCCTTCTCGCCGAGGTAGAGGTCAAGCTCGGCCACCCCCGTTTCCGGTTCGGCGTCGCGCAGCCGGACGAGGCCGATCAGGGCGCCGTCGGCCAGCACCTCGACGGCGTAGAGGACGTCGCCGTACGAGTTCGACGGGCGCTCCTCCAGCCGCCGCCTGACCTGGGCCGCGGACGCCGCGTAGCCGTCGTCCATCCAGCGCATTACGTCCGGGTCGTGGTTCCACCGCCACAGCGCGTCCGCCTCTGCCGGCTCGAACGCGCGCAGCTTGACCAGCTTTCCGCACACCATCCCGCTTTCCCCTCCGTTTTCAGACGTCCTGGATCCGGCGCCAGGGGCGGTCCGCCTCCAGGGCGAAGGCCAGCTCCAGCAGCGTGCGTTCGTCGCCGTGGGCCGCCGAGAGCATCGCGCCGACCGGCACGCCGCCCGCGGCGGCCGGCTCTGCGGCGGGGGCGGGCAGCGATATGGCGGGGCTGCCGTTGATGTTGTTGATCGGGGTGAAGGCCACGTACGCGCGCAGCCGGTTCAGCAGCTCCTCGTAGGGGACGTTGGGCGACAGGTGCCCGAGCCGCGGAGTGGTGTGCGCGAGGACCGGGGACAGCAGCACGTCGTAGCGGGTGAGCGCCGCGTCGTACGCCTCGTCCGCCGCGCGCCGCAGGCGGCGCAGGACGGCCGGGGTGGTGTGCATCCGGCGCAGGTACGTCGACCGCAGGCCCTTGCTGAGGCCGTCCATCCGGCCGGCGTCGAAGCGCCGGTCGTACATGAACCGGCCGCCGGCCCCGGCGAGGAAGGCGAGCAGGCCCCAGTACGAGACGAAGTCCTGTTCGAACCGGCCGTCGAGCGGCAGCGCGTACGGCTCGACGGTGTGGCCCTGCGCCTCCAGCGCGGTGGCGACGGCGGCGACGGCGGCGCGGGTGGCGGCGTCGGTCGGGGAGCCGGTCGGGGACTCGGCCACCAGGCCGATGCGCAGCCGGCGCGAGCCCGGGCCCTCGACCAGGCCGAGCGGGGGCATCCGCGGGTTGCGCCAGTGCCGTTCGGCCGCGGCGAGGAACGCGGCTGTGTCGCGCACGGACCGGCTGACGACGCCGTCGCTGACCATGTCGATGGGCAGCCGGCGGCCCATCTCGTTGGCCACGACCCGGCCGCGGGTCGGCTTCAGGCCGACGAGCCCGCAGCACGCGGCGGGGATGCGGATGGAGCCGCCGCCGTCGTTGGCGTGCGCGACCGGCACGGCGCCGGCGGCGACGAGCGCGGCGCTGCCGCCGGAGGAGCCGCCGGGGGAGTAGGACGGGTGCCAGGGGTTGCGTACCGGCTCGTCGTTCTCGTACTCCGTGCTGGCGTTGAAGCCGAACTCCGGCAGCCGGGTCTTGCCGAGGAACGTCATGCCGGTGCTGAGGAACTGGCGCGTGAACGGCGCGTGCCGGGGCGCGGCGCGGGGCGTGAAGGCGGCGCTGCCGTGGCCGGTGGGCAGGCCGCCGTAGTCGGTGTTGTCCTTGAGCAGGGTGGGCACGCCGGCGAGCGGGCCGGCGGCCGTGTCGTCCGTCCGGTACGTGTCGTAGGCGGGGACGGCGACGGCGTGCAGTTCGGGGTCGACGAGGCGGATGCGCTCGACGGCGGCGCGCGCCAGCTCCCCGGCGCTGACCTCGCCGGTGCGGACGAGGGCGGCGAGGGCGACGGCGTCGTGCGCGCCGAGGGCGTCGTCGCGGAAGGCGTGGACGGGCGGCCGGCCGGCGGGGGTGCCGTCGGCGGGTGCGCGGTCGGCGGGCGCGCGGTCCGCGGGCACCGCGGCGTGCCGGTCCTCGGTGACGTCGTCGCTCATGGCCTGCCTTCCGGTCGCTGGGGCGCGGCCGCGACGGCGGCCGCCATCCGGTCCACCGCCTCGGTCAACACCTCGGGCGAGGTGGCGAAGTTGAGCCGCGCGTGGCCCGCGCCGCCCGAGCCGAACAGGATCCCCGACGCGAGCGCCACCCGCCCGTGCTCCAGGAACACCGCCGCGGGGTCGTCCCCGACGCCCAGCGCGCGGCAGTCCAGCCAGGCCAGGAACGTGCCGTCCGGCACCCGGTACGCCACGCCGGGCAGCCGCTCCGCCAGCAGCCGCCCGAGCAGCCGGCGGTTCTCGTCCAGCCCGGCGAGCAGCGCGTCCAGCCACGGGCCGCCGTGCCGGAGCGCCGCCACGTGCGCGATGGCCCCGAGGTGGCTGGGCCCGTGCGAGACCTCCTCCGGCAGGAGCGCCAGCTCGCCCGCCGACTCCTCGCCGGCCACGGCGACCGCGGCCTTCAGCCCCGCCAGGTTCCACGCCTTCGACGCCGACAGCAGCGCGAAGCCGCGCCCGGCGCCGGGCACGGTCAGATACGGCACGTGCCGGGCGCCGGTGCCGGGCGGCACCAGCGGGGCGTGGATCTCGTCGGCGACGACCCGCACCCCGTGCTCCTCGGCGAGCGCGGCGACCCGGGCCAGCTCGGCGGCGGTGTGCACGGTGCCGGTCGGGTTGTGCGGGCTGCAGAGCAGGAACGCCGCGCGGTGGCCGCCCGCGCGGGCGGCGGCGAACGCCGTCCGCAGGGCGACTGCGTCGAGACGGCGGTCCTCGCCGAGCGGGGCCTCGATCACGCGGCGGCCCAGGTTCTCGGTGAAGGCGTAGAACGGCGGATAGACGGGGGAGTTGACGACGACGGCGTCGTCCGGGCCCGTGACCAGCTTCAGCACCTCGACGATGCCGAGCATCACGTCCGGCACGAGGGCGACCCGGTCGGCCGGGATCCGCCAGTCCCAGCGCCGCTTCGCGAACTCCCCGAGCGCCTCGGCGTACGGCCCCACGGTCGCGTACCCCGTGTCGCCGAGGTCGACCGCCGCCCGCACTGCCGCGGCGACGGGCTCCGCGAGCGGGGTGTCCATCTCGGCGACCCAGAGGGGCAGCACGTCGGGCGGATACTCCCGCCACTTCATCGACGTCCGGCGGCGCAGCTCCGGGAGCGTCGGCGCCCGCAGCGGGTTCGCCACCGGGGCGCCCGGCGGCGGCCCGGCGCTCATCGGGGCCCGCCGGCGGGGCGCGGCGGGGCGGGGCGGGCGAGGGGGCTGCGCGATCGGGGCATGTCCGCCATGGTAAGTCGGCCCACCGACAGCGGACCTGCGTTTTCACGCCTACCCACGCGGCGGTTACCGGCCGGTCGGCGCTACGGGCCCGGAGGGCCGCGCGGTCCGCGGGCGCCGGGCACCCCGCCGGTGCGCGCGCCGGTCACAGCAGGCCGTTGTCCCGGGCGTACAGCGCGGCCTGGGTGCGGTCGCGCAGGCCGAGACGGGTGAGGATGCGGGAGATGTGGTTCTTGACCGTGCCCTCGCTGAGGTAGAGCCTGGCGGCGATCTCCTTGTTCGAGGCACCCGCGGCGATCTGCCGCAGCACCTCGGTCTCACGCGGCGTCAGCGGGCCGGGGGCCGGCTGCCCGGCGAGGACACGGGCGGCGACGGACGCGTCGAACTGGGTGACGCCTGCGTGCGCCAGGTGCACGGCGCGGGCCAGGTCGGCGGCCGGGAGGTTCTTCAGGAGATAGCCGACAGCTCCGGCGCGCAGGGCGCGGGTGACGTACTCGTCGTCGTCGAACGTCGTCAGCATCAGGATCTTCACGCCGGGGAGCCGGCGGCCCAGTACCTCCGTGGCGGCGACGCCGTCCATCTCCGGCATCCGCACGTCCATCAGGATCACGTCGGGCCGGGCGTCCGGGGCCTTCGCCACCGCCTCGCCGCCGTCGCCCGCGGCGCCCGCCACCACGATGCCGTCCTGGAGCCCGAGGAGCGCGACGATGCCCTCGCGCACCAGCTCCTGGTCGTCGACCACGAACACCCTCACCACGGAACGGCCACCTCCAGGGTGGTTCCCGAGGCGGAGGTGGTGAGGACGACGGTCCCGCCGGCGGCCCGCACCCGCTCGCGCAGTCCACGCAGTCCGAAGCCCTCGGGGGCGCCGTCGAAGCCGCGGCCGTCGTCTTCGACCCGCAGCCTGGCCCCCCGCTCGTCGTACGCGACGTGTACCGCGATCCGTGCGGCGTGGGCGTGCCGGCAGGCGTTGGCCAGGGCCTCCTGCGCGGCCCGGTAGAGCACCAGAGGCGGCCGCCGGCTGGCCCCGGTGACCGTGAGCGTCACCCGGCGGTCGTCCCCGTCCAGCCTGGCGACCAGCTCCTCCAGCGCGCCGCCGAACTCGGCCTCGCCGCCGTCGCCGAGGGCCCGTACCGACGAGCGGACCTCGTGCAGTGCCTGGCCGGCGGACCGGCGGGCGTGGGCCACCGCCCGGGCCGCCCGCTCCGGGGCGAGGGCGCCGAACGCCTCGGCCGCCTCCAGCTGGACGCCGATCGCCGTCAGATGGTGGCCCAGGCTGTCGTGGATCTCCCGGGCCAGCCGGTTGCGTTCGCGCGCGGCGGACAGCTCCGCCACCCGCTCCCGCGCCTGCCGCTCCCGGACCGCGACGGCCGCCATGGTCGTCGCCAGGACCACACCGAGGGTGAACATCAGCAGGTCCGAGATGTACGCGGCGCGCGTCCACCACGAGTCGACGGCCGCGGTGAAGACCGCGGCGACGGCGCACACGCAGCCGGCGCCGAGCCAGACGGCCGTCCGGCGGCCGAAGGCGAAGTAACCGAGGAACGGCACCAGCACGAACAGCACCCGCGACAACCCCGAGACGTCCAGCGCGACGACCGCGCCGTACGCCGCCGCCCGCGCCGCCAGTGCGGCGACCTCGGCGCGCGTCCCGGCCGCGCTCGTGCGGGGGCGCAGCTCCCACAGGACCAGGGCGGTGAGCGCGGCGGCGAAGGCCGCGCTCCGCCAGCCGAGACCGGGACCGATGGCGGCGTAGTACAGGCCGCCCACGAGGACCGCGCCGTACAGGACGGGCGGCACCCAGGGGACAGGGTGCGACATGCTGCCTCCTCCGGGGACGCCGGGGGCAGCTTATGCGGGACCGGAGCCGGGCGGCAGTGCCGGAAGACACGTGCCCTCCGGCGGCCGGGGCGGGGACGGATCGCACTTCTGCGGGCCGGGGCGCCGTTCCTACGGTCGCAGGGTGCGTCCGGCCTACGGGGCCGGCGCGGCCGAACAAGGAGCTTCTCGTGATCCCGGTCAGACTCTGCGCCTCAGCCCTGCTCCTCTCCCTCACCGTCCCCGCCGTCCCCGCCGCACCCGCCGCGGCGCAGTCCGACGGCTGCCGCGGGGTCCGCGTGCCCGGTGCCCAGCACGCGGTGACCTCGTGTCTGGACGACCTGACGACCGCGGGGACGACCCGCAGCGGGCACACCGATCCGGCGGACTGGGCGGGGCTCGTCGCCCCCGGTGCCGTCACCCCGTCCGGGGTGCCCGGTGTGCAGGTGGACGGCTACTTCCCCGACAGGTCCACGACCAACACCAACCACGGCTGGCGGCACGACGCCCAGTTCGTGCTGCGGCTGCCGCGTGACTGGAACGGCGGTCTCGTCGTCGCCGGGCCGCCCGGCACCCGCGAGCAGTACGCCAACGACCCGATCATCGCGGACCAGGTGCTCTCCCGGGGGTACGCCTTCGCCGCCACCGACAAGGGCCACACGGGGGCGGCTCCGGCCGCCGGCGGGCGGCGCCCCGGCGCCTCGATCGCCGAATGGCACCGGCGGGTCACCCAGCTCACCCGCGCCGCCAGGGCGACCCTCGCCCGCCACTACGGGCACGCCCCCCGCCGCACCTACGCCGCCGGGCTGTCGGCCGGCGGCTACCTGGTGCGATGGCAGTTGGAGCGCCATCCGGAGCTGTACACCGGCGGCGTGGACTGGAACGCGCTGATCTTCACCTCCGACACCAACCTGCTCACCACGCTGGCGCCCGCCGTGCGCGCGTATCCGGCCTACGCCCGCGGCGATTCCGCCGCCCACGCGGAACTGCTCGCCGCCGGCTATCCGGCGGGCTCCGAGCCCGCCTGGGCCTTCAGCTTTCCGAGGCTGTGGACGCCGCTGCTCCACCAGGTCCGTACCGAACTCGATCCGGCCTACGCCGGCGAGGACGCCGCGTACGACCTGTCGGCCCGCCCCCGCAGCGTGCACCGCGCCATCGACCGGCTCTCGCTGACCGGCCGGCTCACCCGGCCGCTGATCAGCGTCCAGGGGAGCCTCGACGCCCTCACTCCGCCGTCTCGTTACGCCGCGGCGTACCGCGGGCTCGTCGCCGAGGCGGGCCGGACCCGGCTGCACCGGCCCGTCCCGGTGCCGGGCGGGGTGCACACCGACGGGATGGTGGCGCTCTCCCCGGACTTCCGGCCGGGCCTCCCCGCCTTCACGGCGGCGTTCGAGGAGTTGGAGGACTGGACCGGGTGCCGGCGTTGACGCGGTCCGGGGCGACGGACTGACGGACGGGTCCGCCGGTCTTCCCGCCGGGCGCGGCAGTCAGTCCGAAGCCCGCGCCACCCGCGCCAGCCACGCCCGGTGCGCCCCCGCGAACGGCTCCCTGCCCTCCGCCACCGCCGCCAGCAGCCACGCGGCCGACTCCGTCGCCCGCGCCACCGTCTCCGCCGCGTAGCCGTACCGCACCCGGTGTTCGGCGAACTCGTCCTCGTCCAGCAGCCGCGGCTCCCGCTCCCCGCGCCGCCGGGCGACGTCGAGGTCCAGGTCGACCATGGTCACCTCCGCGGCCGAGCGCCACCGCGGCGGGGTGGTGACGTCCGCGTACAGGTCGGTGCGCCGCGGCGGGGCGTTGAACTCGGCGGTCCACCAGGCGTCGCGGGGGAAGAGCGCCACGTGCGCGCACTCGACCGGCACCGGCGGCCCGGTGCCCTTGCGCGTCGTGCCGCCGGCCGGCTGGCCGAGCCAGACGCCGTGCTCGTCCTCGCCGAGGCGGCGCATGGTCGAGTTCCAGTGGAGGGTGCCGTCGTACTTGCGGTAGATCACGCGTACCAGGTCGGCCATTGCGGGATCATAGCCCCGGCCCCGCACCGCCCGGCGCCGCCCCCGCACCGGCTCCGGCACGCCCCCGGCGTCAGCCCGACGGCTGCCCGCTGAGCTGGGCGAACTGCAGGCGCAGCCCGTCCACGAGCGCCCGCAGCCCGGTCTCGAACGCGCCCTCGTCGACCTCCCGCCGGTGCTCCGCCAGCAGGTGCGCCCGGCCGAGGTGCGGGTAGTCCGCCGGGTCGTACGCCGCGGGGTCGGCGACGAAGCCGCCCGCGAACGAACCGAGCGCCGATCCGGCCACGTAGTACCGCATCAGCGCGCCGATGTGGGTGGCCTGCGCCGGCGGCCAGCCCGCCTCGACCATGCCGCCGAACACGGCGTCCGCCAGCCGCAGCGCCGCCGGCCTGCGGCCGGGGCCCTGGGCGAGCACGGGCACGATGTTCGGGTGCGCGGCCAGCGCCGCCCGGTACGACCGGGCCCAGGCCAGCAGCGCCCGCGGCCACGGCGTGCCGTCCTCGAACATCGACAGGTCGACCTCCGCGACGACGGCGTCGACGGCGGCGTCCAGCAGCTCGTCCTTGGTCGTGAAGTGGTTGTACAGCGACGGCCCGCTGACCCCCAGCTCGGCCGCGAGCCGCCGGGTCGACACAGCCTGCAGCCCTTCGGCGTCGACCAGCGCGAGCGCCGCCGCGACGATGCGGGCACGGCTCAGCAGGGGCGTGCGGGGGCGGGCCATGCGGCACATTTTAGGACGGCGGCCGGAAGCCGGCGGCGACGATGTCGAGGTCACGGCCGGGTGCGCGGCCCGGGTGCATGGCCGGGTGTACGGCCGGCGGGCGCGGGCCCGGGGGTCCCGCCCGGTGGGCACGGCCTAAGCGCTTGCTCAGCTTCGGGGGTAGGGTGTTCCCGCTGCACCCGGGAGAGCGGAGAGCGAGCATGCAGGACGTCCAGGAGACCGCGGCCTGGGGCGACGTCGAGCCGGAGGCGGCACAGCGGCTGCTCACCGCGGGGGTCGAGGCCTTCGCGGAGCGCGGCTACCACGCCACCACCACCCGCGACATCGCCGGCCGCGCCGGGATGAGCCCTGCCGCGCTGTACATCCACTTCAGGACCAAGGAGGACCTGCTCTTCCGGATCAGCCGCGTCGGCCACGAGCGGGCCCGCGGGATCATCGCCGCGGCGGCGGAGTCCGAGGGCGCGGCGGGGGAGCGGCTGGCACGTGCCGTACGGGCCTTCGCGCGCTGGCACGCGGAGCACCACACGACGGCGCGCGTCGTGCAGTACGAACTGGCCGCGCTCGGCGAGGAGCACTACGCGGAGATCGTCGCGCTGCGCCGGGACATCGACCGGCTGCTGCGGGGGATCATCGAGGACGGCGTGCGGGACGGCGAGTTCGCGGTGGCCGACGTGCCGGGGACGGCGCTGGCGGTGCTGTCGCTGTGCGTGGACGTGGCCCGGTGGTTCAGCGCGGCGGGCAGCAGGTCGCCGGACGAGCTGGGGGAGCTGTACGCGGGCCTGGTCGGCCGGATGGTCGCGGCGCCCGGCGGGCGGGACGCCGGGAGCAGTAGTCAGAAGTAGTAGCGGGACACCGACTCCGCGACGCACACGGGCTTCTCGCCGCCCTCGCGCTCGACCGTGTACCGCACGGCGAGCTGCACGCCGTCCGGGACCTCGGCGACGTCCGTGATCGTGGCGGTCGCGCGCAGCCGGGAGCCCACCGGGACGGGGGCGGGGAAGCGCACCTTGTTGGTGCCGTAATTGACGCCCATGCGCACACCGGCGACCTCGACGAGCTGCGGGGCGAAGAGCGGCAGCAGCGAGAGCGTGAGGTAGCCGTGGGCGATGGTGCCGCCGAACGGGCCCGCGGCGGCCCGCTCCGGGTTGACGTGGATCCACTGGTGGTCGCCGGTGGCCTCGGCGAACAGGTCCACGCGCCGCTGGTCGACCTCTACCCACTCCGTGTACCCCAACTGCTCGCCCACGGCGTCCTTCAGCTCCTCGGCCGAGGTGAACGTGCGGGGCTCTGCCATGGCGTGCCTCCCGGGCGGGCGAGGGCGTACGGATTGTCTAAGCGATTGCTTAGCATGGTCGCGCCGCGGGCCGCTGTCAACGGAGGCGCCGCCGGGGCGGCGAGCAGCCCGCGGGCCGCGCCGGGCGCCACGCCGAGGGCTTCCCCGTCGCATACCGACCGGTTAGTCTGCCCCTCACCGGCAACCGTGGGAAGGCGGGCGACGTGGGCAGCGTGCGGGACGCGCGGGCAGTGGTGACCGGGGGCGGCGCCGGCATCGGCGCCGCGCTGGCGGTCTGCTCGCCGCCGGCGGCACCCGGGTCGTCGTCAACGACCTCGACGCCGCGAGGGC
>NZ_BAAAPF010000152.1:0-16414 GCF_039531005.1 Streptomyces synnematoformans | reverse complement strand
CTGGAGCGCACCGCGCCGGCGCCGGGGAGCGACCCGGACGCGGACGCCGACCGCCGCGCGGCCCTCGCCGCGCTGCTCGCCCTCCGGCACGGGCGCGCCGCCGACGCCGAGGCGTTCGCGGCCGCGTACCGCCGCTACTGCTGGCCGGTCGACGGCCTCGACGGCGTGCGCCTGGCCCCGTTCCAGCTGCTCGCCGCCGAGGGCCGGAACCTGGCCGCCGAGCCGCACAACGCCCAGCTCGCCCGCCTCGACCGGGTGGTCGGCCACGACCCGAGCGGGCTGCTGCAGCACACCGGACGGCTGTACGTCGACACCGGCGACGACGAGTCGGTGGCCGCGGGCGTGCGCTGGTGGGAGGAGATGACGGCGGCCGGCGGCGAGGGCATGGTCGTCAAGCCGCTGGAGGCGCTCGTACGGAACGGGGACGGCCGGCTCGTGCAGCCGGGCGTGAAGTGCCGCGGCCGGGAGTACCTGCGCATCATCTACGGCCCGGAGTACACCCGCCCGGAGAACCTGACCCGGCTGCGCCACCGCCACCTCGGGCACAAGCGCTCCCTGGCGCTTCGCGAGTACGCGCTCGGGCTTGAGGCGCTGGACCGGCTGGCGGCGGGGGAGCCGCTGTGGCGGGTGCACGAGGCGGTGTTCGCGGTGCTGGCGCTGGAGTCGGAGCCGGTGGACCCGCGGCTGTGACCGCGTGGCGGTGACGGGGGCCGCCCCCGGCGCGTGCGTTGGAGGAGGGAAGAGTCTCCAGGCGGGCACCGGGCCCCGCCAACCGGCCGAGAGGATGAATCCGCGGTGGGCCGACGGCCGTGCGTTGGTCCCTGAGGATGAGGTGGGGCAGAAGGGATGAGCGCCGGCGCGTCGTCCTTGCCCATCTGGGAGGGATCACTCCACGTGTTCGGCGGGCGGGTCCGGATCGCCTCCCAGCCGTGTCGGGGGAGGCCAGCGCCGTTTCGCGGGATCACCCGCGGGGTGACCCCACGTGTCCGGCGGCGCGGGAACGCGCCGCCGGGCAGCGGCGGCTGCGGGCGTGTTCCCGCTGGTGGCCGGGCATGCGACGGGTCGCTGCACGCCGTCCCGCAGGCACTTGCGGCGGAGTTCCGCCACGGCGGCGGCGCGGGTGCGCGTTTTCTTGCGCATCGCACGGAGCGGTGCGAAGTTGGTGCGGCGTAATTCACCGATCAGAGAGAAATCGACTCGGCCCGGGGCTCGCGGTATGCCGGACGGACCGCTCAGGCGAGACGACACACGGGGGTGTCCCTTGGAGTTCGGCTGGACCGCTGACCAGCACAGCCGTTACGTGAAGACCCGTCAGGCCGTGCGGAACGAGTTCCCCCCGCGCGGCCGGCCCCGCGAGCCGTTCGACCGTGCCGACTGGCGGACGCTGGGGAGGCTCGGACTGCTCGGCGCCTGCGTCGGCGAGGAGCACGGGGGCCTCGGACTCGGGGCCCTGGACACCGCCCGCATGTTCGAGGCGCTCGGCGAGGAGTGCGCCGACACCGGCCTCGTCTTCGCCGCCAGCGCCCACCTCTTCGCCTGCGTCGTGCCCATCCGCGACCACGGTCAGGCGTCCCCCGCCGCCCGCTACCTGCCGGGCCTGTGCGCGGGCGAGCTGATCGCGGGAAACGCCATGACCGAACCCGAGGCGGGCTCGGACGTCTCCCGCCTCGCGGTCACCGCCACCGAGGTACCCGGCGGCTACCGGCTGAACGGCGTCAAGAGCTTCGTGAGCAACGCCTCGGCCGCCGACGTCCTCGTCGCGTACGCCACCACCGACCCGGACTGCGGCCACCTCGGCCAGACGGCGTTCGTGGTGCCCGCCGACGCGGACGGGGTCACGGTGGGCGAGCCGTTCGACAAGATGGGCCTGCGCTCGGCGCCGGCCGGCCGGGTGACGTTCGACGACTGCTTCGTCCCCGCCGATCACGTGCTGGGCGTGCCCGGCACGGGCTCGGCCATCTTCCAGCACTCGATGGGCTGGGAGCGGGCCTGCCTGTTCGCCGGGTACGTCGGGATGACGGCCCGTCTGGTCGAGCGCTGTGTGGCGCACGCCCGGGAACGCCGCCAGTTCGGGCGGCGGCTGGCCGACTTCCAGGCGGTCTCCCACCGGATCGTGGACATGGCGGCCCGGCTGGAATCCGCCCGGCTGCTGCTCTACCGGGCCTGCTGGGAGATGGACGAGGGGGAGCCCGCCCGCATGTCCGTGGCGTTGTCGAAGCTCGCCGCCTCCGAGGGGGCGGTGGCCTCCGCGCTGGACGCGGTGCGCGTCTTCGGGGCGCGGGGATACCTCGCGGACGACGGCATTGAGGCCGAGCTGCGGGACGCCGTTCCGAGCGTGCTGTTCTCCGGCACCTCCGAGATCCAGAAGGAACTGGTCGCCAAGGAGCTGGGACTGTGAGGGGCGGCGAGACGACGCCACCGGGCGGGGCGGTCCTGCTGCACGAGCTGGTGACCCGGGCGGCACGCCGCTCGCCGGAGGCGCTGGCCGTCCACGCTCCCGACGGGGAGCTGAGCTACCGCCGGCTCGACGAAGCGGCCGGGCTCTACGCCGACGCGCTCGCCGCGCGGGGGGTCGCGCCGGGCGACCGGGTGGTCCTGTGGGCCGGCAAGAGCCTCCAGCTCGTGGCCGCGATGCAGGGCTGCCTGCGGCTCGGCGCGGTGTACGTGCCGGTGACGGAGTCCAACCCGCCCTCGCGGCTGGCCCTGATCTGCGACGGCTGTACGCCGGCCCTCGTCCTCGCGGACGCCGACGGGGCCCGGCGGGCGGCCGACGCGGGCTTCGGGGCCGCGCCCGTGGTCACCTTCGAGGCGCTGCTGGCCGACGCGCCCGCATCCGGCGCCGGGGCAACCGTGGCCCTGACCCCCGACGACCCGGCGTACATCCTCTACACCTCCGGCTCGACCGGGGAACCGAAGGGCGTTTGCCTGAGCCACCGCAACGCCCTGGCCTTCGTCGGCTGGGCCGGCGAGCTGCTGCGGATCGGCCCGCACGACCGGCTGTCCAACCACGCCCCCTTCAACTTCGACCTGTCGGTCTTCGACCTGTACGCCGCCTTCCACGCGGGCGCCTCGGTGCACCTGATCTCGCAGCAGATGGCCTACGCCCCCGAGCAGTTGGTGCGCTTCCTGCGGGAGCAGGAGCTGACCGCGTGGTACTCGGTGCCGTCGGCGCTCACCCTGATGGTGGCCAAGGGCGGGCTCCTGGACGAGGAGACGCCGCCCGGGCTGCGGGTGTGCCTCGTCGCGGGCGAGCCGTTCCCGCTGCCGCTGGCGCAGCAGCTGCGCCGCCACTGGCCGGGCGTGCGGATCTTCAACTGGTACGGCCCGACCGAGACCAACGTCTGCACCTCCTACGAGGTCACCGGCGCCGACCTGGAGCGCACCACCCCCCTGCCGATCGGGACGATGGCGTCCGGCGACGAGAGGGAGCTGGCGCCGCTGGAGCGGGACGGCGACGGGCCGGAGGAGGCGTACGAGCTGCGGGTCACCGGCCCTTCGGTGATGCTCGGCTACTGGGGCCGGCCGGCGCAGACCGGGGCGTACGCCACCGGGGACCTGGTGCGTCTCGACCCGGAGGGCAACCTGGAGTATCTGGGCCGGCGCGACCAGATGGTGAAGATCCGCGGCCAGCGGGTCGAACTGGGCGAGATCGAGGCCGTGATCGGCTCCCACCCGGACATCGAGGACGTCGCCGCCGTCGTCGTCGGCACCGGCCTCGATGCCGCGCTGCACGCGGTGGCGGTGGCCGTACCGGGCCGGACGCCGACGCTGCTGGGGCTCAAGATGTGGTCGGCCGAGCGACTGCCGTCTTACATGGTGCTGGACGTGCTGCACCTGGTCGACGAACTGCCGCGCACGCCGAACGGGAAGAAGGACAGGCGCCGGATAGCGGACGGCATATCCCCCGGGCGCGCCGGATAAATCAGCGTCCTCCTTCCCGGGCCAGGGGAAGAAGGACGCCGGTTCAGCTGTCCGCCTGAACTAATTGCGCTTCTGACCGGACCAGGCCGGCCTGATACGCGTAGATCACGGCGTGCACTCGGTTTCTTAATTTCAGCTTGCCGAGCAGGCGCTGCACATGGGACTTCACCGTGCTTTCGCTGACGAACAGTGCGGCCGAGATTTCCGCATTGCTCAGTCCTCGGGCGATCAGTCGAAGTACGTCCGCCTCCCGTCGGGTCAGGTGTTCCAGGCAGAATGCTCCCGGTTCCGCATGGCAGCCGTCCGGCGCCGCGACGGCCCGGTCGATTCCGGCTCCTGCGATCGTGGGGAGGGCGAGCGTGTATCCCGCGGCGACGAGGCGCACCGCCGCGATGATCTCCGCCGGACTGGCCTGGCTGAGCAGCAGGCCACGTGCGCCGACCCGCAGCAGACCGTGGACGCGCTCGTCGAGCTGGTCGATCAGGACCAGGACGGGGGCGATGCCGCTCTTGGCCGCCGACACCAGGCAGCGCACCGTCTCGACGACGTCGAACGAGTGCGGCGGGAGGTCTACGACCACGACATCGGGCTCTGCGGCGGTCATTCCGGCGATCGCGTTTTCCAGGTCGCGTGCGCCTTCGGTTATCTCGAAATCAACATACTTGTCGAAGAGTGACTCGTAGCCTGCCCTCGTTACCGTCCGATCATTTACGATCATGACGCGTGTGATCGCTCCCTGCGTCATGGTGGCGCCCCCCTGGTTGATAGATCACTGCCGAAGCCACCCAGCATATGCCTGTCTCGCAGAGAGGAAACTCACAGCACTCGGGGATGCGGTAGTTGACAATAATCTGGGATGCGATAGTCGACAAATAGGTATCGGAATCCAGAGCTGCGGATTTCGTTAAAGTCCGGAATTCCCGGATTCGAGTTCCGCCGTAATGTCGCCGGTGAGGTAACGGGCGATAGTGGGCGCGACCGCGGTGACGACGGCGTCCTGGTGAGCGCTGGCCAGCGGCTCGAACTTCAGGACGTACCGGGTCAGGGCCAGCCCGAAGAGCTGGCTGGCGACCAGCGAGGTGCGCAGCGGCAGGTAGGACGGATCGCCGATGTCCTCCCGTTTGTCCAGTACCCGGCGCACGATCTGCGTGGTGAAGAAGTCCCTCAGCAGCAGCCCCTGCCAGCGGTGGGAGGTGCCGCCGCGCAGCATGCCGAGGAACGCCGGCCCGGTCACCGGGCCCTCGCAGGTCTGGAGGAACGTCCGCACGATGCGCGTCGGCACCCCTTCCGGCCCCTCCGCCAGGACCTGCGGGATGAGGAGGGCGGGGTCGACGGGCGGCCGCACGACCGCCAGGAAGAGCTTCTCCTTGGTGCCGAAGTAGTGGTGGACCAGCGCCGCGTCGACCCCGGCGCTGGTCGCGATCTGCTTGATGGAGGTCCCGTCGTAGCCGCGCTGCGAGAACGCCTCGCGGGCGGCCGTCAGAATCAGCCCGCGAGTGTCCTGGTTTCCAGGTCTGCGACCGGTACGCCCTCGTGCCATGGTCCGTCCATCATCCCATTCCCCCGTTTCCCACGTGCACCGACCCGGGACGGGCCGGGGGAGCGCGGCAGCCCGACCGGAGCGGCGCGGCTAGGGTGTGCGCCTGCGCAGGGTGCCGGCGGCGAGCGCGAGGGCGAGCACCACGGCGCCGACGACGATGCCGAGGCCCCGCCACATCACGCCGGTGGGATCCTCGTGGAGGCCGACCTCCTGAAGCGCCTCGACGCCGTGGGAGAGGGGCAGCACGTTGCTCACGCCCTCCAGCCACCCGGCCATCTGGTCGCGCGGCACGAACAGCCCGCACAGCAGGATCTGCGGAATCACCACGACCGGGAGGAACTGCACCGCCTGGAACTCGGTGCGGGCGAAGGCGCTGCACAGCAGCCCGAGTCCGACGCCGAGCAGTCCGTTGGCCACCGCGATCA
This sequence comes from Streptomyces synnematoformans, assembly GCF_039531005.1. NCBI lineage: Bacteria > Bacillati > Actinomycetota > Actinomycetes > Kitasatosporales > Streptomycetaceae > Streptomyces > Streptomyces synnematoformans. Next base: position 10,528 of record NZ_BAAAPF010000152.1, on the reverse strand, counting down.
GCACGACGAACCAGGGGCTGCCCACCGTGTCCAGGTCGAGGAACACGTACGCGACGGTGGCACCGACGGTTGCCTGCACGGCCGCGGCAAGGCCGAAGGCCAGCCCGTAGGCGAAGAGGAGGTCGAGCTTGCCCACCGGGGTGGTGAACAGCCGTTCGAGCGTGCCCGAGGTGCGCTCACGCAGCATCGCGATGCTGGTGACGAGGAACATCAGCAGGAACGGGAAGAGTCCCAGCACGATGACGACGACGTCGTCGAACATCCCGCCGTCCTCGAACATGAAGTACAGCAGGGTCATCAGCAGCACGGGGGCGCCGATGAGGAGTCCGATGGAACGGCGGTCGTGCCGCAGCTGGCGAAGGATACGGCCGGTGGTGCTGGCCAGGATCGCGAAGGACACTCAGGCCACCTCCTTCCCGCGCTCGTTCTCGGCGTCCTGCGCGCGCACCAGCCGCAGGAACGCCTGGTCGAGGTCGTCCGTGCCCGTCCGGGACTTGATCTCGTCGGGGCCTCCCTCGGCGACGATCGACCCTTCCCGGATGAGGATCAGCCCGTCGCAGCGGTTGGCCTCGTCCATGATGTGGCTGGACACCACCAGCGTGGCGCCCCGGCCGGCCAGATCGCGGAAGCGTTCCCACAACTCCTCGCGCAGCACCGGGTCTTGGCCCACGGTCGGCTCGTCGAGCACGAGCACCTCGGGGTGGGTGACCAGGGCGCAGGCGAGCGAGGCCCGGCTGTGCTGGCCGCCCGAGAGGGTGCTGACCATCTGCCCGGCCTGCTCGGCGAGGCCGACCTCGCGGATCACGCTGTCCGCCTCCGCCGCGCCGAGGCTGTGGAGGCTGGCGAAGTACCGCACGTTCTCCCGTACCGTCAGGTCGGTGTACACGCTGGGTGACTGCGTGTAGTAGCCGATCCTCCGCCGGAGTTCGGCCGAGCCGGCGGGTTTCCCTAAGACCGTCACGGTGCCGGAGCTGACGATCTGCACGCCCACGATGGCGCGGAAGAGCGTGGTCTTGCCGCTGCCGCTCGGCCCGAGCAGCCCGGTGATGACGCCGCGCGGCACGTCGGTGCTGATGCCGTGCAGCACCTCGCGCGCGCCGCGCACGACTGTGAGGTCGCGGACCTCGATGGCGGTCTCCATGGTGTCCTTCTTGTGACTCAGAGTGACTCGGCTGGGAGGAATTCAATGCTAGGTGAATTCCGACGGGAGGGCCAGGGACGTGACGTCATCGCTGGACGCCGGTGCGGTGCCGGACGCCCGGACAGGATCTTCCGGGCCGGAGGCCCCTGCCGCCCCCGGCGGTGCCGCGAACGGTCCAGGGGGAGGACCGCGCCCTAGTTCTTTGTGACGAAGCCTCCTTCCCAGGGGGGCGACCGCGGCGGTCAGGACCGGGGCCAATTCATCACCGGGACCGAAGAACTCCAATGCTGCGCATTGCTAGCCTCGGTTTGCCATGAAAACAGTCCAGGCGGAGTCCGGGGCAGACCTATGACAGAGCAGAATCGGCTATCCGACGGATACGAGGAAGTGCTGAAGGAGCTCACCGTCTACGTGGAGGAGCGTTTTCTCCCGGCCGGCGAGAGCGGCATAGAACCCACCGCGCCACTCCTCGAACTGGGCATCCTCACCTCGCTCAACACCACCGAGCTGATCAGCCACATCCAGTCTCACTACGGGGTCTTCGTGCCTCCGGAAAAGATCGTCGGATCGAACTTCAAGAACCTGGACGCCATCACCAGGTTCGTTCTCTCCATACGGGAAGAGTCATCGGGCCAGTCCTGTCCGATCAAGTGATCCGACAAGGCCGTCAAACGAGAGGAACGGGTTTCCATGCCGGAGGTCGACTACGACATCGGGATCATCGGCGGCGGGCCTGCGGGCTCGACTTCGGCTTCCTACCTTGCCCGCGCCGGGCTGTCCGTGGCGGTGTTCGAGGCGGAGAACTTCCCCCGGGAGCACGTCGGTGAGTCCCTTGTCCCGGCGACGACCCCCGTGCTGCGCGACATCGGTGCGATCGACCTGATCGACAAGGCTGGATTCCCCCGGAAGTTCGGCGCCGCCTGGACCTCGGCCGCCTCGGACGACATCCCGAAGCTGGGATTCCAGGGGCTCTCCCACGGCCTGGGGGCGGCCGAGATCGAGTTCAACGAGCGCGACCAGGCCGGAGTGCTTCAGGATTACACCTACCACGTCGACCGGGGACAGTTCGACCTGCTTCTCCTCCACCACGCCAAGGCGCAGGGCGCCAAGGTGTTCGAGGGGATGCGCGTCCGCCGCGTCGACTTCTCCGGCGACCGTCCTGTCATTCACCTGCCGCTGGGGAAGAAGGACGCCACCGTCACGGTGAACATGGTGGTGGACGCCAGCGGCCGGGGCACCTTCCTCGGCCGGCAGGAGAAGATCAAGGTTCCGGATCCCGTATTCAACCAGTACGCGATCCACACCTGGTTCGACGACCTCGACCGCACGGCCCTGGCGCACGACAAGGAAAAGGCCGACTACATCTTCATCCACTTCCTTCCCATCACCGACACCTGGGTCTGGCAGATCCCCATCACGGACACCATCACCAGCGTCGGCGTGGTGACGCAGAAGAAGCACGTGCGCGCCGCGAAGGACGACCTCGACGGGTTCTTCTGGGACTGCCTGGGCAGCCGGCCGGCGCTCCGCAAGGCCCTGGAGCAGGCCACCCAGGTCCGGCCGCTGAAGACCGAGGGCGACTACAGCTACGGGATGAAGGAGATCGTCGGCGACGGCTTCGTCCTCGTCGGTGACGCCGCGCGCTTCGTCGACCCGATCTTCTCCAGCGGGGTGAGCGTCGCGCTCAACAGCGCCCGACTGGCGTGCAAGGACATCATCGCCGCGGCCGAGGCGGGCGACTTCAGCAAGCCCAGGTTCGCCACGTACGAGCAGACGCTGCGCCGCGGCGTGCGGAACTGGTACGAGTTCATCTCCATCTACTACCGCCTCAACATCCTGTTCACGGCGTTCGTGCAGGACCCGAGGTACCGGCTCGACGTGCTGAAGATGCTGCAGGGCGACGTCTACGACGACTCCGAGCCCCCCGCGCTGACGGCCATGCGGGAGTTCGTCAGCGTCGTGGAGAACAACCCCGACCACCTGTGGCACCAGCACCTGGGGAACCTGTCCGCGCCGAGCATGGCCGCGATGTTGTGATGGGGCGCCAGCAGTCCACCAAGGCACCGGCGGGCGGCCGCACCGACGATGACGCGATCGCCATCGTCGGTGCGGGATGCCGATTCCCCGGCGGCATCTCCGGTCCTGACGACTTCTGGCGGGCCCTCACCTCCGGCACCGACGTCATCACCGAGGTTCCGCCGACCCGGTGGGACGTCGACCGGTACTACAGCCCCGACGCCGGAGCCACCGGCAGGATGTACTCGCGCTGGGGCGGGTTCATCGAGGGCGAGACCCGTTTCGACACGGACTTCTTCGGCATCTCGCCCCGGGAGAGCCGGCAGATCGACCCCCAGCACCGCATGATGCTCGAAGTCGCCTGGGAGGCCCTGGAGAACGCCGGCCTCGTTCCGGAGGAGCTGGCGGGCAGCCGCACCGGCGTCTACGTCGGCGGCCTGGGGATGGACTACACGCTGCTCCACTCCCGGCAGGCGGGCATGGGCGGGATCGACCCGTGGTACGCCTCGGGCAAGGAGCCCAGCTTCCACTCCGGCCGGCTGTCCTACCTGCTCCAGTTCCACGGCCCGAGTCTGTCGCTGAGCACCGCGTGCTCCTCCTCGCTCGTCGCCGTGCACCTCGCGCGCCAGAGCCTGCTGGCCGGTGAGTGCGACGCCGCGCTGGCCGGCGGGGTCAACCTGCTGCTGTCCCCGGACCTGAACGTCTTCATGTGCCAGATCGGCGCCATGTCCAAGGACGGCAGGTGCAAGACGTTCGACGCCTCGGCCGACGGCATCGTGCGCGGCGACGGTGCCGTCGTCCTGGTCCTCAAGCGCCTGTCCGACGCCCTCGCCGGGGGCGACGACGTGATCGCCGTCATCCGCGGCTCCGCCGTCAACCACGACGGCGCCAGCGCCGGCCTCACCGCGCCCAACGGCGCGGCCCAGCAGGCGTTGCTGCGCCAGGCGCTCGCCGGCGCCGGCCTCGAACCCCACAGGGTGGGATACGTCGAGGCCCACGGCACCGGCACGCCTCTCGGCGATCCGATCGAGATGAGCGCGCTCGCCTCCGTGCTGGGCGAGGGCCGGTCCGGGCACGACCCCCTGCTCGTCGGTTCGCTGAAGACCAACTTCGGACACACCGACGGCGCGGCCGGCGCCGCCGGGCTGCTCAAGGCGGCCCTGTCGGTGCGTCACGGCCGGATCCCGCCGCACCTCCACCTGCGCGACCCGAGCCCGTCGATCCGCTGGGACCGCTGGCCGGTGCACGTGCCCGTGGAGCTGACCGACTTTCCCGGCGACCCCCGGCACCGGGTGGCCGGAGCCAGCGCGTTCGGCCTCAGCGGCACCAACGCCCACGTGGTGGTCGAGTCGCCGCCGCAGCCCGAGCCGGCCCGGGCGGGCCGCGGGGGAGACCCCGCGCGCGAGGGCGGATCGTTCCTGCTGCCGGTGTCGGCCCGCTCCGGTGAGGCGTTGCGCCAGCTCGCCGCCCGGCACCGGGACCGGCTGCAGGGTCCGGCCGCCGGCACGGACGCCGAGGTCGCGGCGTACGTGCACACCGCCGCCGTGCGCCGCTCCCACCACGCGCGGCACCGCCTGGCGGTGACCGGCCGGACGACCGGGGAACTGGCCGCCGGACTCACCTCCTTCCTGGCGGACGAGCCCGCCCCCGGCGTGGCGCACGGCGGCCGCGACGACCCGGACTCCCCGGTTCCCGGCGTGTGCTTCCTCTTCTCCGGCCAGGGCAGCCAGTGGCCCGGCATGGGGAGAGAGCTGCTGGCGCGGGAGGCGGCGTTCGGCGCGGCGCTGCGCGAGTGCGACGACGCCGTGCGCGAACTCGCCGGGTGGTCGGTCATCGACGAACTCCTCCGTCACGAGCCGGACTCCCGGCTCGCGGACACCGAGATCGCCCAGCCCGTGATCTTCGCCGTCCAGACCGCCGCCGCCGCGCTGTGGCGGTCCTGGGGGATCGTGCCCACGGCCGTCGCCGGCCACAGCATGGGCGAGATCGCTGCCGCCCACGTCGCCGGGGCGCTGACGCTGCCGGACGCGGCCCGCGTGATCGTGCACCGCGGCCGGGTGCTGGCGCCGTCCGCCGGTCAGGGGCTGATGGCCGCCGTGGCGCTCGGCGAGGCCGACGTCGCCGGGCTGCTCGAACCCTACGGCGACCGGCTGGCGCTGGCCGCCGTGAACAGCCCCGGATCTGTGGTGGTGTCCGGAGTCCCCGAGGCGGTCGAGGAGTTCCGCGAGGAACTGGACCGCCGCGGGGTGACGACCCGGCTGCTGCCGGGCACACACGCCTTCCACAGCCCTCAGATGGCGGACCACGCGTCGCGGCTCGCCGCCGAACTCGCCGGCCTGCCCTGGCGCACGCCCGGCATCCCCGTGCTGACGACCACCGGGAACACACCGGCAGGCCCCGTGCCCTTCGACGCGGAGCAGTGGGGGCGCAACGTCCGCCAGCCGGTCCGCTTCGCCGAGGCCGTCGCCGAGGCCGTCGACTCCGGCCATCGGCTCTTCGTCGAGCTGGGGCCGCACCCGGTCCTCGCCCAGCCCGTCACCCAGTGCCTGCGCGCGGCCGGCGCCGAGGGCGCGGTCGTGCCGACGCTGCGCCGTGACACGGACGACGTGCTCACCGCCAAGGGCGCGCTGGCCACGCTCTACACGCACGGAGCCGCGCCCGACTGGACGTCGGCGAGCGGCGGTGCGGGCCGCAGCAGCGCACTGCCGACGTACCCCTGGCAGGGGGAACCCTTGTCGTTCGAGCGCCCCGACGGCGCCACCGAGACCGGCACCGAGACCGGCACAGCCCTCGCCGCCGGCCCCGCCCAGGCCGCCGGACTCCGGGGTGAGCTGCGGCTGTACGACGCCGAGGGCCGGCTCGTCGCGGAGACCGAACCCCTGCGGCTGCTCGCCCCCGGCACCGCGGACAGCGAGCCGCCGGCCGCCACCCCGGCCCCGGCCGAGCCTGCGCCCGAGGAGCCCACCGCCGGCCTGGCCGACACGGTGGCGGCGGCGGTGGCCGGGGTCCTGGGCCTCGGCAGCGGCGCCGTACGACGGCGCGAGGGCTTCGCCGCCCTGGGCATGGACAGCCTCGGCTCGGTGGAGCTGGCCAGGTCGCTGGAGCGGTCGCTGGGTGTCGCACTGCCGCGCACCGTCGCCTTCGACCACCCGAACGTCGAACGGCTGGCGGCGCACCTCGCCACGCTCGTGCCCGGGGCGCGCGCCCCGGCCCCAGCCTCGGACCCCGCCCCGGCGCGCCCGCGGGCCACGGCGGCCACGACCGGCCCCGAGCCCATCGCGGTGATCGGCCTGGGCTGCCGGCTCCCCGGCGGCGTACGGGGCCCCGAGGACTACTGGCGGCTGCTGACCGAAGGCGTCGACGCCGTGGGACCGGCGCCCGAGGACCGCCTGGCCGGGCCCGAGGTGTGGCGAGGCGGCTTCCTCGCCGACGACGTGGCCGGGTTCGACGCCTCCTTCTTCCGCATCTCGCCGGTCGAAGCCCGCGCCATGGACCCCCAGCAGCGGTTCTTCCTGGAGGTCGCCTGGGAGGCGCTGGAGCACGCCGGCACCCCGGCCCGCGACCTCGCCGGGACCCGGACGGGCGTGTTCCTCGGCATGAACTCCTACGACTACGGGCAGCTGATCACCCAGCACCCCGACAACCTGGACATCTACTACGGGATCGGGAACTCCTTCTCCGCGGCGGCGGGGCGGCTGTCCTACCTGCTGGGACTCAACGGCCCCAGCCTCGCCGTCGACACGGCCTGCTCCTCCTCGCTCGTCGCCGTGCACCTGGCGGTGCAGAGCCTCCGCTCGGGCGAGAGCGACATGGCGGTGGCCGCGGGCGTCAACCTCGTCCTCAGCCCCACGATCCACCGGGTCAGCGCGGCGGGCGGAGCCCTCGCGCCGGACGGCCGCTGCAAGACCTTCGACGCCTCCGCCGACGGCTACAGCCGCGGCGAGGGCTGCGGCGCCGTGATCCTCAAGCCCTTGTCGCGCGCCGAGGCCGACGGCGACGAGGTCATGGCGGTGATCCGCGGCTCGGCGATCAACCAGGACGGCGCCAGCAGCGGTCTGACGGTGCCCAACGGTCCGGCCCAGGAGGCGCTGATCCGCGCGGCCCTGGCGGACGGCGGCGTCGCCGCGGACGACGTCGGCTACGTGGAGGCGCACGGCACCGGCACACCGCTCGGCGACCCGATCGAGTTGCGCGCCCTGGGAGCCGTGCTGGGGCGGCGCGACGGCGCGGACGACTGCCTCGTCGGATCGGTGAAGACGAACCTGGGCCACCTGGAGGCCGCCTCCGGCATCGCCGGTCTGATCAAGACCGTGCTCGCGCTGCGGCACCAGGCCGTCCCCCGGCATCTCCACTTCCGCGAGCCGAACCCCGACATCCCCTGGCGGGAGCTGCCGCTGCGCGTTCCCACCGAGCTGGTGCCCTGGACCGCCCGCGGCCCCCGGACCGCGGGCGTGAGCGCGTTCGGCTTCAGCGGCACCAACGCCCACGTGGTGCTCGCCGAGGCGCCGCGGCCGCATGAGCGGGACGATGCCGACACCGCCCCGGCCGTGCCGGCGTTCGTGCTGCCGCTGTCGGCCGCGACCGCCGCGGCCCTGCCCGACCAGGCCCGCGCCTACCACGCGGCCCTCACCGCCGGCACCGGCACCGCCGAGGAGGACCCCTCCGGCGCCGCGGACCGGCCGGCCGTCGACGATCTCGCCCGGCTGTGCGCGACGGCGGCGCTGCGGCGCAGCCACCTGGACCACCGTCTCGTCGTCGTCGGGCGGGACCGGCACGAACTGGCCGACCGGCTGGCGGCGTTCGCCGACGACCCCGGGGGCCGGCACGGGCCGGGCACCGCGGTGGGCAGGGCAGACCGCGACCGGGCGCGCGGACCGGTCTTCGTCTTCTCCGGCCACGGCTCCCACTGGGCCGGCATGGCCCGGGACCTCGCGGGCGACGACCCCGTGTGCCGCGCCGCCCTGAGCCGCTGCGACCAGGCGCTGGCACCTCACGTCGACTGGTCCGTGCGCGAGGCGCTGGAGTCCGGGCGACGGCCCGACGAGGAGGCCGACCAGCAGATCCTCGTCTTCGCCCTGCAGTACGCCCTGAGCGAGATGTGGCGCACGGCGGGCGTGACCCCCGGGGCCGTCGTCGGGCACAGCATGGGCGAGGTGTCGGCCGCCCTCTGCGCGGGCGCCCTCACCCTGGAGCAGGCCGCCGAGATCATGGTCCGCCGCAGCGAGCTGCTCAAGCAGCTGGCCAACCGGGGCGGCATGGCCGTCGTCGGCATGGACGCCGCGCGCACCGAGGAGGCCGTCCAGGGCTACGGGGAGCAGCTCGGCGTCGCGGTCGTCAACAGCCGCAGCTCCACCGTGGTCGCGGGCACCCACGAGGCGCTGGCCGACTTCGGCGCGCGGATGAAGGCGAGCAAGGTCTTCTTCAAGGCGGTCAGGGCCGGCGGACCGGGGCACAGCGCGCTGGTGGAGCCGCTGCGCCGGCAGCTGGAGAGCGAGCTGGCCGGGCTCACCCCGGCCGCGCCGAGGCTGCCGATGTACTCCACCGCGGACTCCCGCCCCGTCGAGGGCGCGACCCTCGACGCCGCCTACTGGGGGCGGAACATGCGCCTTCCCGTGCGCTTCGCCGACGCCGTACGCCACCTGGCGGCCGAGGGCTACGACACCTTCGTCGAGCTGTCCCCGCACCCCCTCCAACTGGCCCCTGTCGAGCAGGAGCTGAGTGCCGCCGGCGTCGACGGCCTGCTCGTGCCCTCGCTGCTGCGCGAGACCGACTCCCGGCTGGCGCTGCTGAGCGCGTTCGGCGCGCTCCACTCCGGGGGGCAGCCGGTCGACTGGCGGTGGCTGTACCCCGCCGCGGTGCGTCCCACGGCCACGCCCCCGTACGTGTGGCAGCACAAGCGCTACTGGATGCGCAACACGGCCGCGCCCGCCTCGTCCGGGACCCCGCTGCGCTCGACGGACGCCCCCGGCCACCCGCTGATCGCCCAGGACGTCCGGCTGCTGGGGCCCGGCGGCGCCCGCGTCCTCCAGGCGGCCGTCCCTCCGGAACTCGCCGCGAGCGGCGGCTCTCAGCCGGTGGCCCCCGGACACCGGGCCGTGCGCCTCCCCGGCGCCCTGTGGCTGGAGATGGCCCTGGCGGCGGCGGACGAGGGCGGCGCGCGCGGGCCGGTGACGCTGGAGGACGTCGAACTCTCCCACGCCCCCGTCGTGGAGCCCGGCACCACCGGCCTCGCCCAGCTCTCGCTGACCCCCGCCGCGGACGGCACCTCCGCCTTCACGGTACGGGCGACCGCCGGGGCGGCGGCGGAGCCGGACCACGGCGAACGCCCCGGCGGTGACCGCGAGACCGCCACCGGCCGTGTCCGGCCGGCCGCCGCCCGGGCTACCGCGGACGCCGACCGCCCCGCGCCGGGCGCCGACCGCACCCTCGGCGAGGTGCCCGCGGCGGTGCAGGAGTGGTTCCGGGCGTTCCAGGGCAGCGGCGTGGCGCCGGTCCCCGAGTCGGCGTGGTCGGCACCCGGGCAGGGCCCCGGCAACGCGGCCGAGATCGTGGTCGCCGTCCGCTGCCGCCCCGCCGCCCTGCGCTGGCACCTGCCGCCCGAACTGCTCGACCTCGCCCTCAGGCTGCCCGTCCTGACGGGCGCCCCGGACGCGGCCGACCGGATACCCCGGCACCTGCGGTCCCTCACGGTGTACGGCACCCCCGGCGAGCGCGTGCGGATCGGCGCCCGGGTCACGCGGGACGACGAGCACGGGCTGCTCGCCGACGTGTGGATCACCGACGAGGCCGGCCGTCCGGTCGCCGACGCCCGCGGCGTGCGGCTGGCCGCGCCTCCGGGGCGCGTGCTCGCCGAGGAGGAGCGCGACCGCGTGGCCGACCGGCTCTACCGCACGGCCTGGCGCGAGCGGCCCCTGGCACCCTCGCCGCCCGGCAGCGAGGACACCGGCCCCCGGGACGCCCGGGCGGCCCACCCCGGCGACGGCGAACTGCTCGTGCTGGCCGACCGCACGGGTGCCGCCGACACCCTGACGCGGCGGCTCGACGCACGCGGCCTGCCCTACCGGCTGGTTCCCGCGACCGGCACCGACGGGCCGGCGGCGGACGACGTGCGCCGGGCCGAGGCGGCCTGGCGGGACCTGGCGAAGGGGCCGGGCTGCCGCGCCGTGATCCACCTGTGGCCGCTCGACCTGCCCGCCGACACGCCGGGGGAGCAGGGGGAGCAGGAGGCCGACGCGGCGGCGCGGGTCTGCGCCGCGATGCACCCCCTCGCCGCCGCCGGCACGTCACCCGTCTGGCACGTCACGCGCGGCGCCGTGGCGGTCGACGCGGCGGACCGGGCCGCGCCGCTGCACGCCGCCGTGCGGCAGACGG
>NZ_BAAAPF010000151.1:0-16425 GCF_039531005.1 Streptomyces synnematoformans | reverse complement strand
GCCGCGGCCGGCGGGGACGCCGGCGTGTACGAGGCGCTGCGCGCCGGCCTGGCCGTCGTGCCGCCGCGCTCCCGGCTGGCCCGCGCCGTGCGGCACAGCATCGAGCTGGCCCGCACCGAACCCACCGGCACGCCCGAGGGCTTCGCGGACGTCGTCGACGAGTTGCACGCCGTCCACGACGGGCGCCACTGGGTGCACGTCGTCCCCAACGCGGCGCTGCTCGCCGCCGCGCTCACGCACGCGGCCGGCGACTTCAGCGGCGCCGTCTGCCGCGTCGTCTCCGGCGGTTGGGACACCGACTCCAACGGCGCCACCGCCGGCTCCGTCGCCGGGCTGCTCGCCGGGGCGCCGGCGGCGCTGCCGGAGCGGTGGACGGCGCCGCTGCGCAACCGGCTGGCGACCTCCGTCGGCGGCCTGGACGGCATCGGCTTCGACGAACTCGCCGCCCGCACCGCCGCCCACGCGCTGCCCGCCCCGGCCCGCCCGCCCGACGGCGCACCGCCGCACCACCCACGGAGGCAGTCCGCATGACACCCCCTGTGTCAACCTCACGCGTCCCGATCGCCGTGTTCGGCAGCGTCAACATGGACCTCGTGGCGTACGTCGCCACCGCCCCGCACCGCGGCGAGACCGTCACCGGGCGCGAGTTCCGCACCGTGCCCGGCGGCAAGGGCGCCAACCAGGCCGTCGCCGCCGCCCGCGCGGGCGGGGCGGTGACGATGATCGGCGCGGTCGGCGCCGACGGCTTCGGCGCCGAACTGCGCGCCGCCCTCGACGGCGCCGACGTGGACACCGCCGGGCTGCGCACCGCCGGCGGCGCCAGCGGCACCGCGCACATCGTCGTCGACGACGACGGCGGCAACTCCATCGTCGTCGTCCCCGGCGCCAACGCCGCCGTCACCTCCCTCGCCGCCGGCGACGCGGAGCGGATCGCCGCCGGGCACGCTCCTGCTGCAGCTGGAGCTGCCGGTGGCCGGCGTCGCGGCCGCCGCCGAGGCGGCCCGCGGGCACGGCGTACGCACCGTGCTCACCCCCGCCCCCGCCCGCCCGCTGCCCGAGCGGCTGCTCGCCGCCACCGACCTGCTCGTCCCCAACGAGCACGAGGCCGCCGCGCTCACCGGCAGGTCCGACCCGTACGAGGCCGCCGCGGCGCTGCTGGAGCGGGTGCCGGAGGTCGTCGTCACCCTCGGCGGCGCGGGCAGCCTGTACGCGGCGCGCGGCCGGGAGCCGGTCGCCGTGCCGGCGGGCGAGGTCCGGGCCGTCGACACCACGGCCGCGGGCGACACCTTCGTCGGCGCGCTGTGCGTGGCGTACGCCGAGGGCCGGCCGATGCCGGCGGCGATGGCGTGGGCGTCCGCCGCCGCGGCGCTCGCCGTGCAGCGGCCGGGCGCGTCGTCCGCCATGCTGGCGCGCGCGGAGATCGACCGGCTGGCGGCCGGGGTCCCGTGACCCGCGTACCGCCGCGGACCCCCGCGGGGCCGCGGGCGCACGGCCCACGGACGGCACCCCCGCACAGCACCCGCACCACCCGCACCACCCGCACCACCGAGGAAGGCGCGACACCATGACCGACACCCCCGCCTCCGACGTCTCCGATGCTTCCTCCGCCGACACCTCCGTCTCCGCGACGCCGCAGGCTCCGCTCGCCGGACTGCGCGTCCTGGACCTCGCGACCCTCTTCGCCGGCCCGCTGGCCGCGACCATGCTCGGCGACTTCGGCGCCGAGGTCGTCAAGGTCGAGCACCCCGCCAAGCCCGACCCCTCCCGCGGCCACGGGCCGGCCAAGGACGGCGTCGGCCTGTGGTGGAAGCTGCTCGGCCGCAACAAGAAGAACCTCACCCTCGACCTGTCCACGCCCGGCGGGCGGGACGTGCTGCTGCGGCTGGCCGCCGGAGCCGACGTGGTCGTCGAGAACTTCCGCCCCGGGACGCTGGAGAAGTGGGGGCTCGGCTGGGCGGAGCTGTCCGCCGCCAACCCCCGCCTCGTGCTCGCCCGGGTCACCGGCTTCGGCCAGTTCGGCCCGTACTCCCGCCGCCCCGGCTTCGGCACCCTCGCCGAGGCGATGAGCGGCTTCGCCGCGGTCACCGGCGAGCCGGACGGCCCGCCGACGCTGCCGCCGTTCGGGCTCGCGGACTCCGTCGCCGCGCTCTCCACCGCGTACGCCGTGATGACCGCGCTCGCCGGGCGGGAGCGCACCGGCCGCGGGCAGGTGGTCGACATGGCGATCATCGAGCCGATGCTGACCGTGCTCGGCCCGCAGCCGGTCTGGTACGACCAGCTCGGCTACGTCCAGCCGCGCACCGGCAACCGCTCCACCAACAACGCGCCGCGCAACACCTACCGCACCGCCGACGGCCGCTGGCTCGCCGTCTCCACCTCCGCGCAGTCCGTCGCCGAGCGGGTGGTGCGGCTGGTCGGGCGGCCCGAGCTGGCCGCGGAGCCGTGGTTCGGCAGCGGCGCGGGCCGGGCGCGGCACGCCGACGAGCTGGACGAGGCGGTGGGCGGGTGGATCGCGCGGCACGACGCCGCGACGGTCGTCGCCGCGTTCGACGAGGCGCAGGCGGCGGTGGCGCCGGTGTACGACGTGCGGGACGTGATGGCCGACGAGCAGTACCGGGCACTGGGCTCCATCACCGAGGTCGAGGACGCCGAACTGGGCACCGTGAAGATGCAGAACGTGCTCTTCCGGCTCTCCGAGACCCCGGGCGCGATCCGCTGGGCGGGCCGGCCGCACGGCGCGGACACCGACGCGGTGCTGGCCGAACTGGGGCTGACCGGCGCGGAGATAGCCGGGCTGCGGGACGAGGGGGCGGTGTGAGCGCCCCGCGCGCGTCCGCGGTCGCGCCGGACCCGGCGGCCGGAGCCGGGGCGGCCGCGGACCCGGCCGGGCAGGACACGTACCTGACGTGGCTGTACGTCCCCGGGGACCGGCCCGCGGTGGTCGCCAAGGCGCTGCACAGCGGCGCGGACGTGGTGCTGGTCGACCTGGAGGACGCGGTGGCGCCCGAGCGCAAGCCGTACGCGCTTGCCGCCACCGCGGAGCTGCTGAGCGAGCCGCGCCCCGGCCCGGTGCCGGTGCACGTCCGCGTCAACGCGCTCGCCGGGCCGCTGGCGGACGGCGAACTGCGCACGCTGGCCCCGCTCCCGGGCCTGGCCGGACTCCGGCTGCCGAAGACCGGCGGCCGGGAGGAGGTGCTGCGTGTGGCCGCCGCCGCCCGCGCGGCCGGCGGCGTGCCGCCGCTCTACCCGCTCCTCGAATCCGCCCTCGGCGTCGAGCGCGCCTACGAGATCGCCGCCGCGCACCCCGCCGTGCGCGGCATCGCGCTCGGCGAGGCCGACCTGCGCGCCGAGCTGGGCGTCGCCGACGACGCGGGGCTCGTCTGGCCGCGCGGCGAGGCCGTCGCCGCCGCCGGCGCCGCGGGGCTGCCCCCGCCCGCGCAGTCGGTGTACCCGGACGTCGCCGACCTCGACGGCCTCGCCCGCTCCTGTGCCGCGGGCCGGGCCCTGGGCTTCCTGGGCCGTACGGCGATCCACCCCCGGCAGCTGCCGGTGATCGAGCGCGCGTTCCTGCCCACCCGGCAGGAGGCCGAACGGGCCGAGGAGATCGCCGCCGCGGCGGCCACGGACGCGGGCGCCCTCGCGCTGCCGGACGGCCGCTTCGTCGACGCCGCCGTGGTGGCCGAGGCCCGCCGCACCCTGCGGCTGGCCCGCCGCCGCACGGCCTGACCCGGCACGGCCCGACACGGCACCGCTAGGCACGGCACCGCTAGGCACGGCACCGCTAGGCACGGCACCGCCCGGCCGGGGGCTCCGGCCGGGCGGTGGCGGCGGTACGGGTGCGGGGCGCGACCCGCGGTGCTCAGCCCAGCGTCGACAGCGCCTCGTTGAGCGTCCGCGACGGCCGCATGACGGCCGCGGCCTTCTCCGGGTCCGGCCGGTAGTAGCCGCCGATGTCGGCGGGGTTGCCCTGCACCGCGAGCAGCTCCTCGACGACCCTCGACTCCTGCTCGGCCAGCGTCGCCGCCAGCGGCGCGAACGCCTCCGCGAGCGCCGCGTCGGCCGTCTGCCCGGCCAGCTCCTGCGCCCAGTACAGCGCCAGGTAGAAGTGGCTGCCGCGGTTGTCGATGCCGCCGACGCGGCGGGTGGGCGACTTGTTCTCGTTGAGGAACGTCGCCGTCGCCCGGTCCAGGGTGTCGGCGAGGACCTGGGCGCGGTCGTTGCCCGTCCGCTGCGCCAGGTGCTCGAAGGACACGGCCAGCGCCAGGAACTCGCCGAGGCTGTCCCAGCGCAGGTAGTCCTCCTTGACCAACTGCTGCACGTGCTTGGGCGCGGAGCCGCCGGCGCCGGTCTCGAACAGGCCGCCGCCGTTCATGAGCGGGACGACGGAGAGCATCTTCGCGCTCGTGCCCAGCTCCAGGATGGGGAAGAGGTCGGTGAGGTAGTCGCGCAGCACGTTGCCGGTGACCGAGATGGTGTTCTCGCCGCGGCGGATGCGCTCCAGCGACAGGGCCATCGCGTCGACGGGGGCGAGGATGCGGATGTCCAGGCCCTCGGTGTCGTGCTCCGGCAGGTACTGCCGCACCTTGGCGATGAGGTTGGCGTCGTGCGCCCGGCTCTCGTCCAGCCAGAAGACCGCCGGGTCGCCGGTGGCGCGGGCGCGGGTGACGGCGAGCTTCACCCAGTCCCGGATCGGCGCGTCCTTGGTCTGGCACATGCGGAAGATGTCGCCCGTGGCGACGGGCTGCTCCAGCAGGGCGTCGCCGGCGTCGTCGACGACGCGCACGGTGCCCGGCGCGCCGATCTCGAACGTCTTGTCGTGGCTGCCGTACTCCTCGGCCTTCTGGGCCATGAGGCCGACGTTGGGCACCGAGCCCATCGTCGCCGGGTCGAAGGCGCCGTGCGCCCGGCAGTCGTCGATGACGACCTGGTAGATGCCCGCGTAGCTGCTGTCCGGGATGACCGCGAGGGTGTCGGCCTCCGCGCCGTCCGGGCCCCACATGTGGCCGGAGGTGCGGATCATCGCCGGCATCGAGGCGTCCACGATGACGTCGCTGGGGACGTGCAGGTTGCTGATCCCGCGGTCGGAGTCGACCATCGCCAGCCGGGGCCCCTCGGCCAGCTCGGCGTCGAACGACGCCTTGATCTCCGTGCCCTCGGGCAGCGCGTCCAGGCCGGCGAGGATGCCGCCGAGCCCGTCGTTGGGGGTCAGGCCCGCGGCGGCCAGCGTCTCGCCGTAGCGCGCGAACGTCCGGGGGAAGAAGGCCCGTACCGCGTGGCCGAAGACGATCGGGTCGGAGACCTTCATCATCGTGGCCTTCAGGTGCAGCGAGAACAGCACGCCCTCGGTCTTCGCCCGGGCGACCTGCTCGCCGAGGAACGCGCGCAGCGCCTCGACGTGCATCACGGAGGCGTCGACCACCTCGCCGGCGAGCACCGGCACCGACTCGCGCAGCACGGCCGTGGTGCCGTCCGCGCCTGCCAGCTCGATGCGCAGGCTGCCGTCCCGCTCGACGACCGCGGACTTCTCGGTGGAGCGGAAGTCGTCGGCGATCATGTGGGCGACGTTGGTCCTGGACTCCGGGCTCCAGGCGCCCATGCGGTGCGGGTGGCTGCGGGCGTAGGCCTTCACCGAGGCGGGGGCGCGGCGGTCGGAGTTGCCCTCGCGGAGCACGGGGTTGACGGCGCTGCCCTTGACCTTGTCGTAGCGGGCGCGGATGTCGCGCTCCTCATCGGTCTTGGGCTCGTCCGGGTAGTCCGGCAGGTCGTAGCCGTGCGTGCGCAGCTCGGCGATGGCGGCCTTCAGCTGCGGGATGGACGCCGAGATGTTCGGCAGCTTGATGATGTTCGCCCGCGGGGTCTGCGCCAGCTCGCCCAGCTCGGCGAGCGCGTCGGCCACCTGCCGGTCCGCCGGCAGCCGCTCCGGGAAGCCGGCGAGGATCCGCCCGGCCAGGGAGATGTCGCGGGTCTCCACGCCGACCCCGGCGGTCGCGGCGTACGCCTGGACCACCGGGAGGAACGAATACGTCGCCAGGGCCGGGGCCTCGTCGGTGTGGGTGTAGATGATCGTCGATGCTGATTCGGTCACCGGGTGCTCCAGTCCGCGTCGCTGCTCTGCCGGATTGCTTGATATCAAGATATCCAATGCGCCGCCCGCGCCGGACAGGGCCCTGCGTCGTCACACCGTCAGGAATGCGTCACACCTGGTCGGCACCGCCGGAAGGGCGTACGGGACGGGATAGGGTCGCGGCAACGACGCTTCCGGGGGGATCTGACTCATGCGTGGACTGCGGATCGTGTGCGTGGTGTGCCTCGTGCTCGGCGTGCTCCTCGTCGCCGCGGACCGGCTGACCGTGTACGTGGCCGAGGGGAGGGTGGCGGAGAAGATCCAGGCCAGACAGGGGCTGGAGGGCAGCACGGAGGTGTCCATCAACGGCTTCCCGTTCCTCACCCAGATCGCCGGCAAGCGCCTCGACGACGTCGACGTGACGATGACCGGCATCCGCGCGGACGCGGCCGCCTCCGGCACCGGCGAGCGGCTGCTGGTCTCCGAGTTCGACGTCGAGCTGAGCGGCGTCGACCTGGACGAGGACTACGGCGGCGCGACCGCGGAGAGCGCCGCGGGCTCCGCCCTCATCGCGTACGAGGCGCTCACGGCCGTGGCCGGCCGCCAGGGCGTCACCTTCGCCTACGGCGGCGACGGCAGGGTGAAGGTCACCGCGAGCGCCGCGGCGCTGGGCGCGCCGGAGCCGGTCGAGGTGCTCTCCACGGTCGAGTCCGCGGGCGGCGACACCATCCGGCTGCACGCCGAGGAGATCCCGGCCGCCGGCGCGCCCGGCGCGGAGGAGGCGGTCCGCGGCGCCGTCGACGTCGACCGGCAGGTGGGTGGGCTGCCGGACGGGGTGCGGATCGACATGGTCACGGCGACCGAGGACGGCATCGTGGTCGACGTGGCGGGCGAGGGGATCCGGGTCGCGGGCTGAGGCCGCGCCGCGGGGCACTCCCGTGCGGCCCGGCCGCACGGGAGCCGAGCGCGGCCGCGTGTCAGGCGAGGCTCCCGAGGAAGCCGCGGCACGCCTGCTCGCAGCGGCGGCACGCCTCGGCCCGCTCCGCCGCCCGCGGCGAGGCGGCCAGCCGCTCGTAGTCCTCCGCGCAGGCCGCGCAGGTCGCGGCGCACAGCTCGACCTGGGCCCGCAGGCCCGGCACGTCGTACCGGCCGTGCTGGGTGAGCATCCGCGAGGTGTGCTCGCAGACGTCCGCGCACCGCAGGTCCAGCCGCTGGGCCGCGTTCGGCTCGGCCGGCCCGGCGGGCTGCAGGCACGCCGTCGCGCACTCCGCGCACGCCTGTGCGCAGGCGAACCCGTCCTCAAGGTAACGGACGAGGGCTTCGCGGCCGAGTTCACCGGTCGGCACCGCCATCTGAGGTCGCCTCCTCCACCTGGGGCGTCAGCTGTCCGCCCTGCTCCCGGGGCGCCGGGGGTCAGGACACCGGACCCGGCTGCGGATTCGGATCCGGCACCGGGTCGGGGCCGGGCGGCCGGGGGATCGGATCGGGCGCGGGCGGCGGCTCCGGTACGGGCACGGGCCCCGGTCCCGGTCCTGGCCCCGGCCCCGGGCCAGGTCCCGGTCCGGGACCGGGGCCCGGTCCCGGGCCCGGATCGGGTCCCGGGCCGGGCGGGGCGGGCGGCTTCGGCGGTACGGGTTCGGGTTCCCGGTCCGCCGCCGGCAGCGGGCGGGCCCCGCTGCCGGACGCCGGCACCTGAGTCGGCTGCGTCGGCATGTCGTCCCTCCACTCACGGGTCGTCTGTGTTCCGCGGCGGTCATGGGGGCGCGTGCCCGCCCGCACCCGGCTTCACGCCCCCGCGCCGGGAGATCCGCCCGATTGCCGCCCCCGCCCCCGCGCGGCGGCCGGGGGCCCGGCCGCCGCGCGTCACCGCGGCCGCGTGGGACACTGAAGCACGTGCGTTTCCTGAATGACTCCGCCGCGCCGTACGACCTGACGTACGACGACGTGTTCATGGTCCCCCGCCGCTCCGCCGTGGGCTCCCGCCAGGCCGTGGACCTGTCCTCCGCCGACGGCACCGGCACCACCGTCCCGATCGTCGTCGCCAACATGACGGCCATCGCGGGCCGGCGGATGGCGGAGACCGTGGCCCGCCGCGGCGGGCTCGTCGTCATCCCGCAGGACATCCCCATCGACGTCGTCGCCGACGTCGTCTCCTGGGTCAAGAAGCGCGACCTGGTGCTCGACACCCCCATCGTGCTGGGGCCGCACTCCACCGTCGCCGACGCGCTGGCGCTGCTGCCCAAGCGGGCGCACGGCGCCGCCGTCGTCGTCGAGGACGGCCGGCCCGTGGGCGTCGTCACGGAGTCCGACCTGAGCGGCGTGGACCGCTTCACCCAGCTGTCCGAGGTCATGTCCCGCGAGCTGCTCCTGCTGGACGCGGGCATCGACCCGCGGGAGGCGTTCAACCGCCTGGACGCCGCCCACCGCCGGCTCGCCCCCGCCCTCGGCGCCGACGGCCGGCTCGTCGGCCTGCTCACCCGCAAGGGCGCCCTGCGGGCCACGCTGTACACCCCCGCCACCGACGCCCGCGGCCGGCTGCGCGTCGCCGCCGCCGTGGGCATCAACGGCGAGGTCGCCGGCCGCGCCCGGCAGCTCCTCGACGCCGGCGTCGACACCCTGGTCGTGGACACCGCGCACGGCCACCAGGAGCAGATGATCCACGCGCTGCGCGCCGTCCGCGCCCTCGACCCCGGGGTGCCGGTGGTGGCCGGCAACATCGTCTCCGCCGAGGGCGTACGCGACCTCGTCGAGGCGGGCGCCGACATCGTCAAGGTGGGCGTCGGCCCCGGCGCCATGTGCACCACCCGGATGATGACCGGCGTCGGCCGGCCCCAGTTCTCCGCCGTGCTGGAGTGCGCCGCCGAGGCGCGCCGGCTCGGCCGGCACGTGTGGGCCGACGGCGGCGTGCGGCACCCCCGCGACGTCGCGATGGCGCTGGCCGCCGGCGCCTCCAACGTCATGATCGGCTCCTGGTTCGCCGGCACCTACGAGTCCCCGGGCGACCTGCAGCAGACCGCCGACGGCCGGCTGTACAAGGAGAGCTTCGGCATGGCCTCCGCGCGCGCCGTCCGCGGCCGCACCGTCGAGGAGTCCGCGTACGACCGGGCCCGCAAGGCCCTCTTCGAGGAGGGCATCTCCACCTCGCGGATGTTCCTCGACCCGCAGCGGCCGGGCGTCGAGGACGTCATCGACGCCGTCGTCGCGGGCGTGCGCAGCGCGTGCACGTACGCCGGGGCGGGCACCCTGGAGGAGTTCCACGAGCGGGCCGTGGTCGGGGTGCAGAGCGCCGCGGGGTACGCCGAGGGCAAGCCCCTGCACGCCAGCTGGCAGTAGCGGCACCCCGGCGCCGGCCGGGGCGGGAGCGGACCGGCCGGGCATGGTGTACTGCGGACATGCGACTCGACGAGCTGGACGAGCGGATCGTGCGCGCCCTCGCCGAGGACGCCCGCCGCACCTACGCCGACATCGGCGCCGAGGTCGGCCTCTCCGCGCCCGCGGTCAAGCGCCGCGTGGACCGGCTGCGCGCGGCCGGCGCCGTCACCGGCTTCACCGTACGTGTCGACCCCGGCGCGCTCGGCTGGGCCACGGAGGGCTACGTCGAGCTGTACTGCCGCTCCAACACCGGGCCCGCCGACATCCGCCGCGCGCTGTCGCGCTACGCCGAGGTGGCCTCCGCCTCCACGGTCACCGGCGACGCCGACGCCGTCGTGCAGATCTTCGCCACCGACATGCGCCACTTCGAAGAGGTGCTGGAACGGATCGCCGGAGAGCCGTTCGTCGAGCGCACCAGATCGGTCCTCGTCCTCTCCCCGCTCGTGCGCCGCTACGCCCCCGACCCACCGCTCTGAGCGGCCGCCGGCCGCGCGCAACGGATCACCGCCCGGACGCCGGCACACGCAACGAATCGCCTGGTCGGACGCAATCGACCGGCCTTGTTCCGGGCCTCGCGCAGGACGTACGGTCGAGTGGAACAGACCGCACCACCCGCCTGCGAGGTTGCACATGGCGCCGCTGCGCATCGCTTTGCTCCAGGGGCCGACCGGAACGCCCCCGAGCAGGCAGGAGGGGCTCGCCGCGCTGGAGGCCGCCGCCCGGACCGCCGCCGCCGGGGGCGCCCGGCTGCTGGTCGCCGCCGAGCTGTTCCTCAGCGGGTACGCCACCGACCCGGCGGGCCGCGCGGAGCCGGCCGACGGGCCGGGCGCCCGCGCCGTCGCCGGCATAGCCGCCGACCACGGCCTGTCCATCGTCTACGGCTATCCGGAGCGGGACGGCGCCGACGTGTACAACGCCGCCCAGCTGATCACCCCGTACGGCTACCCGCTCGCGAACTACCGCAAGACCCACCTCTTCGGCGACTTCGAGCGGAAGTTCTTCACCCCCGGCGACACGCAGGTGGTCCAGGCGGACGTCGACGGCCTCCGCGTCGGGCTGCTGATCTGCTACGACGTGGAGTTCCCCGAGGCCGTGCGGGCGCACGCACTGGCGGGCACCGAGCTGCTGCTCGTGCCCACCGCGCTGATGCGCCCGTACGAGTTCGTGGCCCGCACCCTCGTCCCCGCCCGCGCCTACGAGAGCCAGCTGTACGTTGCGTACGCCAACCGCGTCGGCGCCGAGGGCGAGCACCACTTCGCCGGGCTGAGCTGCCTGGCCGCGCCCGACGGCACCGTGCGCGTCCGCGCCGGGCACACCGGCGAGGACCTCGTCCTCGCCGACGTCGACCCGGCCCGGATCGCCTGCGCCCGCCTCGACAACACCTACCTCGCGGACCTGAGGCCCGAGCTGTACGCCTGACGAGCCTCCCGCCGCCCCCGCACCGCCCGTACGCACGCGCCCCCGCGCCCAGACGCCGGGCCCGTGCGCCGCCCTGCCCGAAAGCCCGAGGAGCCCCGCCCGATGACGTCCACCGTGCCCACCGCCGTCCACCCCGCGGGAGAGGAGGCGCCCCGGCGGCCGGTCACCATGTTCGGCCCCGACTTCCCCTTCGCGTACGACGACTACCTCGGCCACCCCGCCGGCCTCGGCCAGATACCGGCGACGGAGCACGGCACCCGGGTCGCCGTCATCGGCGGCGGGCTCTCCGGCCTGGTCACCGCGTACGAGCTGATGAAGATGGGCCTGCAGCCGGTGGTCTACGAGGCGGACCGCATCGGCGGCCGGCTGCGCACCGAGACGTTCCCCGGCTGCGACCCCGCGCTCACCGCCGAGATGGGCGCGATGCGCTTCCCGCCGTCGTCCACGGCGCTGCAGCACTACATCGACCTCACCGGCCTGCAGACCCGCCCGTTCCCCAACCCGCTGGCGCCCGGCACCCCCTCCACCGTCGTCGACCTCAAGGGCGAGTCGCACTACGCCCGCACCGTCGACGACCTGCCGCAGGTCTACCGCGACGTCGCCGCCGCCTGGGCCGCGTGCCTGGAGGAGGGCGCGGACTTCTCGGCCATGAACCGCGCCATCCGCGAGCGCGACGTGCCGCGCATCCGCGAGCTGTGGGCCGGCCTGGTCGAACGGCTCGACAACCAGACCTTCTACGGCTTCCTCTGCGACTCCCCGGCCTTCCGCTCCTTCCGGCACCGGGAGATCTTCGGCCAGGTCGGCTTCGGCACCGGCGGCTGGGACACCGACTTCCCCAACTCCATCCTGGAGATCCTGCGCGTCGTCTACACCGAGGCCGACGACGACCACCGCGGCATCGTCGGCGGCAGCCGGCAGCTCCCGCTGCGGCTGTGGGACCGCGCACCGGACAAGATCGTGCACTGGGCGCAGGGCACGTCGCTGGCCGCCCTGCACGACGGCGGCGCTCCGCGCCCGGCCGTCACCCGGCTCGGCCGCGCCGCGGGGGAGCGCATCACCGTCACCGACGCCTCCGGCGACGTGCACACCTACCGGGCCGCGGTCTTCACCGCCCAGTCGTGGATGCTCCTGTCGAAGATCGACTGCGCCGACGAGCTGCTGCCCATCGACCACTGGACCGCCGTCGAGCGCACCCACTACATGGCGTCCTCGAAGCTGTTCGTGCCCGTGGACCGGCCGTTCTGGCTGGACCGCGACGAGCGGACCGGGCGGGACGTGATGTCCATGACGCTCACCGACCGGATGACCCGCGGCACGTACCTCCTCGACGACGGCCCGGACCGCCCGGCCGCGATCTGCCTCTCGTACACCTGGTGCGACGACAGCCTGAAGTGGCTGCCCCTGCCGGCGGAGGAGCGGATGGAGGTCATGCTCAAGTCGCTCGGCGAGATCTATCCGGGCGTCGACATCAGGAAGCACGTCATCGGCCCGCCCGTGACGGTCTCCTGGGAGGACGAGCCGTACTTCATGGGCGCCTTCAAGGCCAACCTGCCCGGCCACTACCGCTACCAGCGGCGGCTGTTCACCCACTTCATGCAGGAGACGCTGCCGGCGGGCAAGCGCGGGCTGTTCCTGGCCGGCGACGACATCTCCTGGACCGCGGGCTGGGCCGAGGGCGCGGTCCAGACGGCGCTGAACGCGGTCTGGGGCGTCATGCGGCACCTCGGCGGCGCCACCGACCCGGTCAACCCCGGGCCCGGGGACGTCTTCGACGCCATCGCCCCGGTGGAGCTGCCGGAGGACTGACGCGGGATCCGGGCCGCGGCCGGTGCGCACGCGGCCCGGATCCGGCGCCCGGGCCGGCTCAGCCGTCGGCCCGGGCGGCGCGCAGCGGCACCAGCAGGCACCGCGAGACCAGGCCGACCGACTGGTCCAGCCGCTCGGTGAACTCCTCGTCCACCTCCGGCAGCCCGCGCAGCCGCCACAGCACCCCGGCCGCCGCCCACGCCGCGTCCCGGGCCCGCTCCAGGCTCCACGCCCCCGCGAGGTGGGTCAGCGGATCGGCCACGTCCAGCAGGTCGGGCCCCGGCATCAGCTGCTCGCGGATCTGCTCCTCCAGCCGTACGAGCAGCTCGCCGACGCGCTCGTAGTCGCCCTCGACGTCCGCCGGTTCGCGGTCGAGCGCGCGGCAGGTGGCGACGACGGCGAGCGGGAGGTCGTAGCCGATGTGGGCGTTGATGCCGGCGAGCGCAAGACAACTGAACTAGCATCCCAGCCATGGCAGCCCAACCGCGGATAGTCGGAGCCATCCGGCTATCACGCTACTCCGACGAATCCACCTCACAAGAGGTACAAGAAGAGATGATCACGGACGCTGGCCGGCGGATCGGCGGAACGTTCGTGGGATGGCCGAAGGATATCGACGTTTCGGCCCTGAAGACTTCCCCCTGGGAGCGTCCCGAACTCCTCGCGTGGCTTGAGCGGCCGGACGCTTGGGACGTGATGATATGGCAGCGGCTTGACCGCGCTGTACGTTCCATGGCGGACATGGCTGACCTTGGCCGCTACGCCAAGCAGCATGGTAAGCGGCTGGTGTTTGCCAGCGGGCCGGGTGGGGCGCAGCTCGAACTTGACTTTGCGTCGCCCATGTCAGAGCTGATTATGCTTATCCTCGCGTTCGCCGCGCAGCTTGAGGGCCAGACCATCATGGAACGCACGCAGGGCACAGCGCAGTACCTACAGTCCCTTGGGCGCTGGTCCGGGGGAGTCCTGCCCTACGGGTACCAAGCCTCACGGCGGACTTTCCCGGACGGGAATGAGGGGTGGTGGCTCATTGAGCACCCCGAAACGGCAGCTATCCGGCGGGAGATGATCCGGCGGGCAATAGCGGGGGAGTCATACAGTGCCATCACTGCATGGTTGAACGAGTCCGGCGCCGTGACGCCCATGGAACATCGGGCGAAGATGGCTGAGCGGGACGTAGAGCCGCACGGAGGTTGGAAGAGTACGGCTGTGCGGTCCATGCTTCGGTCGCCAATCGCGCGCGGGCACGTCGTGAAGCGCAACGGCGAAACCGTACGCAACGCTGACGGCAGCCCGGTAATGCAGGGTGATCCGCTGATTGATGACGCGACGTGGTACACGCTGGTTGCCGCGCTCAAGAAGCGAGAGGTTCCGGAACTACAGCAGCCGCGCCGCCGTGATGCACACCCGTTGCTTGGTGTGCTGGTCTGCGCTGAGTGCGGACAGAACATGCACGTAGGCCAGCGCAGGCAGAACGACGGCAGCGTGCAGAAGCAATTCAGGTGCAACGGTGGGCACAGCAACCGGCCGACCATACCGCAGGCGGAAACAATCCAATGGGTCGCCAAGACGTTTGTCCGGCGTATGGGACGGATGCGACTGACGGAGGAAGTCCAGATACCGGGCGTCGACTACACGGACGAGATCGCCGAACTCAAGGCGGAAATTGGTGAGCTGACCAATCGGCTTGCACGCATGCGCGGCGCTGCGGCGGACGCAATGGAGTCGCAGATTGCGGCACGAAGCGACCGCGTTGAAATGTTGTCGGCAATCCCGGTGGAGCCGCCCAGGGTAGAGACTCGTCAGCTCAATCAGACAGTCCGCGATGTGTGGGAGGGCACCCAGGAAGCCGGACAGCGGGTGATCCTGCTGGATTTCGGGGTGCGTGTAGAGGTTGGACCGCCTACCGGGTGGCGCCGCCCCGTGAGTGAGCGACTGGAAATGTTCATCTACACCAACGTAGACCACTCGGACCCAAGCGCAGCGCTCGGAGACGAGTAACCAAATGGGCAGCGGGAGCGCCGCAGACGCCAATCAACGAACGCTCCCGCTGTCCTCAACAGAGGAGACACCATGATAGACGACACCTTTACAGCGATGGCGCGTGAGGTCTGCGCGGGGCGCCCGGAGCTGGTCACCGACATCGCGCAGGCGGGACGGCTCACCGCGTGGGAAGCGCCCGACACCAACGAAACGGAGCTTCGCGACGCCATGGCTGCGGAGCTGAGAGCCGCTACGCGCTGCGGTGCACGCCGTCCCGGCTACGACCAGCGGCCTGCCATTGGCCGCAACTCCATCCCGTGTGTGCACGAGCACGGGCACGAGGGCACGCACGCGAACGCCTTCGGGGACCGGTGGGCGCTGTGAGCGACGAGCTGAGGGCACGCGGCGAAGAGATGCAGGCCATACAGGCGCGGGAGGCTGCGCTGTGGGCGATGATCTGGCAGGGCGTTGACACGCCGTACCTACGGGAGCGGATACGGGCCTGTGAGGCTGTCAGAGCCGCCCTCTGCGGCTACCCGGGCGCGATGGCTGAGGGGATGCGCGGCCCGGACGGCAAGTCACTAGCGGCCTAGCCGAACCAGCGGAATAGCCCGTCCGGGATCACCCCCGGGCGGGCTTTCTTCTGCCCCCATTTTGGTGTGATCTAGGTCACGGCCCCCGTGGTGAAATGGGTGGCGTCAGCCTCTCCGTTCAGCGGGGTCGCCCCGGCGGATGGCGCTCACTTGACACCTCTCGGGTCTCATTTGGGCTTCGCGAGCCCTATTTCAGCGAAGCGGCTGCCGAGCTGATGTCCGTTTAGTCCGCAATTGAGAAGATTCCCGGTGCAGAAATGTACTCCGATGTAGAAGACTCTCTGTCGTCACGTGAAGGGGGGTACAACGGGGTAAAGAATTGCACCGGGCTTTCTGGTGGAAGCTGCCGGGCATCCCGCTGCCAGCGGCACCACACTAAACGTGTTGACCACTTGGTAGGTAAGGAAGGTTTGCGCTCCGCGGTTGAGGTCACTCCCGCTGCGCGCGCTCTCCCAGGTGTTGACGGCGCCGCCCACGCACAGACGAAGCCCCGGCTTCCCCGATCACCATGCGCCGTCCGCTGGTGGTGATCGGGGGAGTCGGGGCTTTTGCGTTCACGCCGCGGGTTCGCCGCACCTGAGCGCACGGCGCAGCCCCCGGGGAATCGGAAAGATCCTCTTGGTGCCCGGGGGCTGCGCCCAAACCCGAGGAGAAACCATGCGCCGGCTGTCGCCTATCGGCAGAGGATCGAATGGAGTCTTCGAGTGGTACCTGCTTTCGCCGGCGGATGAAGATGATGATGACGAACTCGTCTATCTCATCTACCACTTCGACTCCGACACCCTGTCAATTGCCGTAGGCATGGACGCAACCGAGGAAGCCGTAGAGCTTGAACGCCTTGGCTGTTCCGTACAGATCATCGCGCCGCCGCACTAGGCACCCGATGGGGCCCGTTGGCCCACCCAATCCCGCCGCGCCGCTCCCAGAGCACCCGGCTAACACCGATGTTCTAGGAGAACGATCATGGAGCTTACCCACGCTGCCGCTGTGGCGCGTATGAAGGCCATTGACACAGAGCTTGAGCGCATGCAGCGCGAGAGCAACCCTGATGAATCGAAGCTGGACGCGCTCACCGCTGAGTTCGGCGAGCTGAACGAACACCGCAAGCAGATTGAGCGCAAGCGCGCGCTGGACGCTGAGCCTTTTCCAACCTGCTGATGCAGTCTGGTGGTTGGCGTGACAGACGAGTGA
>NZ_BAAAPF010000150.1:0-16441 GCF_039531005.1 Streptomyces synnematoformans | reverse complement strand
GGACGAGGCGGCCGCCGTCCGGCTGGCGGCCGAGCTGGAGGACCGGATCGCGGGCAGCTACGCCGACCTCGTCCAGGCCGCGGAGGGCGACCCGCGCCGCGAGGCGCCGGCCGCGCTGCGCGAGGCGGTGGTCCGGGCGGCGCGCTGGCGCGGGGGGAGCGTAGCCTTCCCTGGGCTGGCCGAACGCACGGCCGACACCGCGCCCGCGGGTCGGCAGGGCGGCACCGGCCGCACGGACTGACCCGCACGCCCGGCCGGCCGGCACCCGGCCGGCCCGGCACGAGAACGGCCCGGCACGAGGACGCACGTCGCTAGAGGACGCAAGAGGACACCGCCCGTATGGCATCTGCACCGCAGTACCGGCCCGAGCCGCCGGAGCGCCTGGTGCGCCACGTCTCCGCCCACGGCGCCCCGGGCCGCGCCTGGCTCGCCGGGCTGGCCGGCCTGGTCGACGGCCTGCTGCGGCGCTGGGCGCTGACGCCGGAGCGGGTGCACGCGCCGGGCGGGCGCACCAGCGTCCTCGTCCTCGTACGCCGTGAGGACGGCACTCCGGCCGCCCTGAAGGTCGCCTACGAGCCCGCGCGCATCGCGGCCGAGCGGCGCGCGCTGGAGCACTGGAACGGCGTCGGCGCGGTGCGGCTGCTGCGGGCCGACGCCCCCGCGGGAGCGCTGCTGCTCGAACGGCTGCAGGCGGACGTCAGCCTCCGCTCGCTGCCGGAGGCCAAGGCGCAGCTGGAGGCGGCGGCCACGCTGCAGCGGCTGTGGACCGCGCCGCCCGCCGACCGCGCCCTGCCGACGGTGCCGGAGCACACCGCGCGGCTCGCGGAGCGGCTGCGCGAGCTGCGCGCCGAGCCGTACGCGGAGCTGGTCGCCGCCGCGCTGGCGCGCCGCGAGGCGCTGCTCGGCGACCGGGCGGCGGCGGGGCCCGACGTGTTGCTGCACGGCGACTACCACCAGGGCGAGGCGCTGGCCGCCGAGCGGCTGCCGTGGCTGGCGGTGGGGCCGCGCCCGCTGGTCGGCGAGCGCGCGTACGACCTGGCCTGGCCGGCCCGGGACCGGGTCGACACCCTCGTGGCCGCGCCGGGCGCGGCGGCGGCGACGCGGCGGCGGCTGACGAAGCTGGCGGACTCCCTGGACGTCGACCGCGACCGGCTGCGCGGCTGGACGCTGTTCCGCTGCGTCGCGGCGGGCGTGACGGGCCTGGCCCGCGGCGACCGCAACGGCGGCGAACTCCACCTGGAGTACGCGAGCTGGCTCTGACCGCCCGCCGCGGACGGCCCGCTCAGTCAGCCGCCGTCAGCCGCGCCAGCGCCTCGTCCACCGGCAGCTCCTCGCGCTCCCCGGTGCGGCGGTCCTTCAGCTCCACCACACCGTCGCCCGCGCGCCGCCCCGCGACCAGGATCTGCGGCACGCCCATCAGCTCGGCGTCGGTGAACTTCACGCCCGGCGACACCGAGGCCCGGTCGTCCACCAGCACCCGCACCCCGGCCGCGCCCAGCTTCCCCGCCAGCTCCAGCGCCAGCTCCGTCTGCTTGGCCTTGCCCGCGGCGACGATGTGCACGTCCGCCGGGGCCACCTCGCGCGGCCAGCACAGCCCCAGCTCGTCGTGCGTCTGCTCGGCGAGCGCGGCGACGGCCCGGGAGACCCCGATCCCGTACGAGCCCATGGTCACCCGCACCGGCTTGCCGTCCTGGCCGAGGACGTCCAGCTCGAAGGCGTCGGCGTACTTGCGGCCGAGCTGGAAGATGTGGCCGATCTCGATGGCACGGTCCAGCTCGATGCCCGCGCCGCAGCGCGGGCAGGGGTCGCCGGGCTCGACGACGACCACGTCGAGGTACTCGTCGACCTCGAAGTCGCGGCCGCAGACCACGTTGCGCGCGTGCGAGTCGGGCTTGTTGGAGCCGGTGACCCACGACGTGCCGGGGGCGACGCGGGGGTCGGCCAGATAGCGGAAGGCCCGCTTCTCGGGGGGCCCGGTCATGCCCTGCGGGCCGACGTACCCGCGGACGAGGTCGGGGCGGTCGGCGAAGTCCTCGGCGGTGACGACCTCGACCTCGGCCGGGGCCAGCCGCTCGGCGAGCTTGCCGAGGTCGACCTCGCGGTCACCCGGCACGCCGACCGCGGTGATCTCGCCGTCGACCTTCACCAGCAGGTTCTTCAGCGTGGCGGAGGCGGGCACGCCCAGGTGCGCGGCGAGGGTCTCGATCGTCGGGGTGTCCGGCGTGTCCAGCTCCTCGACCGGCGGGTGCCCGTCGAGCGGGGCGGGCGGCACGGTCGTCGTCAGCGCCTCCGTGTTCGCCGCGAACCCGCAGGAGGGGCACTGCACGTACGTGTCCTCGCCCGCGGCGGCGGGGGCGAGGAACTCCTCGCTGGCCGAGCCGCCCATGGCGCCGGAGACGGCGGAGACGATGCGGTAGTCGAAGCCGAGCCGGTCGAAGATCCGCTGGTACGCCTCGCGGTGCAGCCCGTAGGAGGCGACGAGGCCGTCGTCGGAGGTGTCGAAGGAGTACGAGTCCTTCATGTGGAACTCGCGGCCGCGCAGCACGCCGGAGCGGGGCCGGGCCTCGTCCCGGTACTTGATCTGGATCTGGTAGAGGATCACGGGCATGTCCTTGTAGGACGAGCACTGGTCCTTGACCACCTGGGTGAACAGCTCTTCGTGCGTGGGCCCGAGGACGTAGTCGACGCCCTTGCGGTCCTTGAGCGCGAACAGCAGGTCGCCGTACTCGTCGGCGCGGCCCGTCGCCTCGTACAGCTCGCGGGGCAGCAGCGCGGGCAGCAGCACCTCCTGGCCGCCGATCGCGTCCATCTCCTCGCGGACGACCCGGGCCACGTTCTCCAGGACGCGCTTGCCGAGCGGCAGCCACGTCCACACCCCGGCGGACGAGCGGCGGACATAGCCCGCGCGGACGAGCAGCTTGTGGCTCGCGGTCTCGGCGTCGGCCGGGTCGTCGCGCAGCGTCTTGAGCATCATCCGGGACATGCGCTGAACGTGGCTGTGCTGGCTCATGCCCCGGACTCTAGCGCCGGACGCGGGCCCGCCGGTAATTCGGCCGCCGAAGCTGTGGACAACTCGCCGGTTGTGGACAAGTCAGCGCAGCAGCGGCAGCTCTGCCCCCATCACCACGTACGGGCTGGGGGCGCCGGGGAAGACCACCCGGCGGGCGAGGTCGCGGTAGCCGAGTTGCCGGTACAGATGGCGCGCGGGGCTCTCCACGTCGATGGCGGAGAGCAGGCTCCTGGGCTCGGCGGCGTCGTCGGTGATCCGGGTGATCAGCTCGCGGCCGATCCCGCGCTGCTGGAAGGCCGGGTGCACGTGCAGCTCGGTGATGACGAAGGCGTCGTCGAGCCAGCGGTCCTCGCCGACGGCGCGCAGATACGGCTGGACGACCGTGGACCACCAGTAGACGCGGTTGTTCGGCATGCCGTAGACGAACCCGGCGAGCCGGCCGGTGGCGGTGGTGGCCCCGAGCGCGCGGGCGCCGGCGTTGGTCAGGTGCCGCAGCACGACGTGGCGCCGTACGCCGATCTCGTCGTCGGTGAGCCCGAAGGCGACGGCCTGTACGGCGAGCGCGTCGTCCACTCGGGCGGCGAGGTCGAGGGGGCCGACGACGACGTCATCCATGGCTGGGCACCCTACCCTGCGCCGCACCCCGCCGGTCCGCCCCCGCGGTACGACCCGCGCACGGCCGCCCGGGCGGGCACGTCGCCCCTCCGTCCCCTCCGGCCGCCGGCCCGCGCCGCACGGCCCGGGGCCCGGGGCGCGTCGTCAGAACAGCACGCTCATGAAGGCCCCGACCTCGCGGAAGCCCACCCTGCGGTACGCCGCGCGGGCCACCGTGTTGAAGTCGTTCACGTACAGGCTGACCACCGGCGCCACCTCGCGCAGCGCGTACTGCAGGACCGCCGCGAGGCCCGTCTCCGACAGCCCGCGCCCGCGGTGCTCGGGCGCCACCCACACGCCCTGGATCTGGCACGCCTGCGGAGTCGCCGCGCCGATCTCCGCCTTGAAGACGACCTCGCCGTTCTCCACGCGCGCGAAGGACCTGCCGCCGCCGACCAGCTCCGCGACCCGCGCCTGGTACAGCAGCCCGCCGTCGCCGGCGAGCGGCGAGACGCCGACCTCCTCGGTGAACATCGCCACGCACGCCGGCATGATCAGGTCCATCTCGTCCTTGCGGATGCGGCGGACCAGCGGGTCGGGCTCGACGGCCGCGGGCACCGAGGTGGTGACCATCAGCGGCTGCCGGGCGCGCACCTCGCGCGCGGGTCCCCAGGCGGGCTCCAGCAGGGACCACAGCTCCGCGGTGGGCTCGGCCGGGCCGACGATCGAGGAGCAGCGCCGCCCGGCGCGCCGGGCGCGCTCGGCGAAGCCGCGCACGGCCTCGGGGGTGGCGCAGACAGGCACGAGGTTGGCGCCCGCGTAGCACAGCGACGTCAGCCGTCCGCCCGCATACCAGCCCCACAGCTCGCCGCCGAGCCGCCAGGGGTCGAGCCCGGCGACGGCGACGCGGGAGGCGACGAACGCGTTGGCGACCGGTTCGCGGTCGAGCACGGCACGGGCGGCGTCGAGCTCCGCGGGTTCGAGCAGCCGTGTGGTGGTGGTCGTCAACACAGCGGCACTGTACCTGTGCCCGCGCCCGCCCGCTTCCTGCGGATACGCCCCGTGTCCGGGGGTCAGCCGACCGTGACCTCGGGCTCTCCACCGGCGGCGCCGTCGGCCTCCATCCGCTCGGCGATCTTCATCGCCTCCTCGATCAGCGTCTCGACGATCTTCGACTCGGGGACGGTCTTGACGACCTCGCCCTTGACGAAGATCTGGCCCTTGCCGTTGCCGGAGGCGACGCCGAGGTCGGCCTCCCGGGCCTCGCCGGGGCCGTTGACGACGCAGCCCATGACGGCCACGCGCAGCGGCACCTCCATGCCGTCCAGGCCCGCGGTGACCTCGTCGGCCAGCTTGTAGACGTCGACCTGGGCGCGGCCGCAGGACGGGCAGGAGACGATCTCCAGCCGGCGCTCACGCAGGCCGAGGGACTCCAGGATCTGGATGCCGACCTTGACCTCCTCGACCGGCGGCGCGGAGAGCGAGACGCGGATGGTGTCGCCGATGCCCTCGCCGAGCAGCGCGCCGAAGGCGACGGCGGACTTGACGGTGCCCTGGAAGGCCGGGCCGGCCTCGGTGACGCCGAGGTGCAGCGGGTAGTCGCAGCGGGCGGCGAGCTGCCGGTAGGCGTTCACCATGACGACCGGGTCGTTGTGCTTGACCGAGATCTTGATGTCCGTGAAGCCGTGCTCCTCGAACAGCGAGCACTCCCACAGCGCGGACTCGACCAGCGCCTCCGGGGTGGCCTTGCCGTACTTCGCGAGCAGCCGCCGGTCGAGCGAGCCCGCGTTGACCCCGATACGGATCGGGGTGCCGGCGGCGGACGCGGCCCGGGCGATCTGCTTGACCTGGTCGTCGAACTTCTTGATGTTGCCGGGGTTCACGCGGACCGCGGCGCAGCCGGCGTCGATCGCGGCGTAGACGTACTTCGGCTGGAAGTGGATGTCGGCGATCACGGGGATCTGCGACTTCCGGGCGATCACGGGCAGCGCGTCGGCGTCGTCCTGCGTGGGGCACGCCACCCGGACGATCTGGCAGCCGGAGGCGGTCAGCTCGGCGATCTGCTGGAGGGTCGCGCCGATGTCGGAGGTGCGGGTGGTGGTCATCGACTGGACGGAGACCGGCGCGTCGCCGCCGACGGCGACCGAGCCGACCTGGAGCGTACGACTCGCCCTGCGCTCGGCCATCTTCAGCGGAACGGACGGCATTCCCAGCGAAACGGCAGTCATCTGGCGGCAACCCCTGTTGTACGGATCATGGCCCCCGCCGGACGAGGGCCCGGTACCCGAGATTACGGCACCCGCCGACCGCTCCGCGGCCGGTGTCCCGGGCGGTCACCGGAAGTGTCGGCAAAACGGCACCGAACGTTTACCGGCGGTGCACCGGGACCGCCGTGCGCCGCCGGCGTCAGCCTGTGAGCTGCACCGGGTTCACCACGTCCGCCACGAGCACCAGCAGCGTGAAGCAGATGAACACCCCGGCGACGACGTACGCCACCGGCATGAGCTTCGCCACGTCGAACGGCCCCGGGTCGGGCCGCCGGAAGACCCGCGCGAACGCGCGCCGTACCGACTCCCACAGCGCCCCCGCGATGTGCCCGCCGTCCAGCGGCAGCAGCGGCAGCATGTTGAACAGGAACAGCGACAGGTTGAAGCCCGCCACCAGCAGCAGCATCGACGCCACCCGCTGCTCGGGCGGGATGTCGAGGTTCAGCACCTCGCCGCCCACCCGGGCGGCGCCGACGACGCCGACCGGCGAGTCCTCCTGGCGCTCCTCGCCCTGGAACGCCGCGTTCCACAGGTCGGGGATCTTCGACGGCAGCGCGATGAGCGCGTCGACGCCGTTGACCACCATGTCTCCCATGCGGTCCACCGACTGGCCGAAGTCCTGCTTGACGATGCCGCTGGCGGGGGTGAAGCCGAGGAAGCCGGCCTTCACGTACTCGCCGTCGACGTAGCCGCCGTCGCCGTCGCTCTTAGTCACCGTGTTCTCGGTGAGCGTGGGGTGCAGGTCGACGCGCTTGCCGTCGCGCTCGACGGTGACGGTGGCCGGGCCGATGGTGTCGCGGATGCTGGTCTGCAGGGTCTCCCAGTCGTCGATCGGGCGGCCGTTGAACCCCACGATCCTGTCGCCGCGCTCCAGCCCCGCGGCCTTGGCCGGGGCGGCGGGGTCGCTGTCCCGGCACTTGCGGTCCGGGTTCTCGGCGACCGCCTCGGCCTTGATCACGCAGTCGGACACGGAGCCGACGGTGGTGGTCTGGGTGGCGATGCCGAACGTCATCATCACTCCGACGAACACCACGACGGCCAGCACCAGGTTCATGAACGGCCCGGCGAACATGACGATGACCCGCTTCCACGGGGCCCGGGTGTAGAACAGCCGCTTCTCGTCGCCGGGCTGCAGCTCCTCGTACGCCGCCTGCCGCGCGTCCTCGATCATGCCGCGGAACGGCGACGTGGAGCGCCGCTGCACCCGGCCGTCCTCGCCCGGCGGGAACATCCCGATCATGCGGATGTAGCCGCCGAGCGGGATCCACTTGATGCCGTACTCCGTCTCGCCCTTCTTCCGGGACCACATCGTGGGGCCGAAGCCGACCATGTACTGCGGGACGCGGATGCCGAACATCTTGGCCGTGCTGAGGTGGCCGAACTCGTGCCAGGCGATGGAGAAGAGCAGTCCGAAGGCGAAGACGACGATGCCGAGAACCGTCATGAATGCCGTCATGTACGCACCTTCGCCGTCACTGTGTCGTGGTCACTTTGTCGTGCTGTCGGCGGGCAGCCCGGCCAGCTCCCTGGCCCGGGCGCGCGCCCAGGTCTCGGCTTCGAGGACGTCCGCGACCGTCAGCCGGGTTCCCGGATCGTCCGTGCCGTGCTCCGCGACGACCTGGCTGACGGTGTCCATGATGCCAAGAAACGGCAGCTTGCCGGTGAGGAAGCCGTCGACGCACTCCTCGTTCGCGGCGTTGAAGACCGCCGGGGCGGTGCCGCCGAGGGCGCCGACGTGGCAGGCCAGCGGCACGGACGGGAACGCCTTCTCGTCGAGCGGGAAGAACTCCCAGGAGGAGGCGGTGGACCAGTCGAAGGCGGGCGCGGCGTCCGGCACCCGGTCGGGCCAGCCGAGCGCCAGCGCGATCGGCATCCGCATGTCGGGCGGGCTGGCCTGGGCGAGGGCGGAGCCGTCGGTGAACTCGACCATGGAGTGCACGTAGGACTGCGGGTGGACGACGACCTCGATGCGGTCGAAGGGCACGTCGTAGAGCAGGTGCGCCTCGATGACCTCCAGGCCCTTGTTGACCAGGGTGGAGGAGTTGATGGTGACGACCGGGCCCATGTCCCACGTGGGGTGGGCGAGCGCCTGCTCGGGAGCGACGTCCTTCAGCTCGTCGCGCGTCCGGCCGCGGAACGGGCCGCCGGAGGCGGTGACGAGCAGCTTGCGCACCTCGCCGCGGGAGCCGCCGAGCAGGGCCTGGTAGAGGGCGGAGTGCTCGGAGTCGACGGGGACGATCTGGCCGTGCCGGGCGATCTCCTTGACCAGCGGGCCGCCGACGATCAGCGACTCCTTGTTGGCCAGCGCCAGCATCCGGCCGGCCCGGAGGGCGGCGAGGGTGGGCGCGAGGCCGATGGAGCCGGTGATGCCGTTGAGGACGGTGTGGCACTCGTCGGCGGCGACCTCGGTGGCGGCGTCCGGGCCGGCCAGCACCTCCGGCAGCGCCGCGCCGGCCCCGTACCGGGCGGCCAGCGCCTCGCGCAGCTCGCCGGCCTTGTCGGCACGGGCGACGGCGACGCGGCGCACCCCCAGCCGGTGCGCCTGCTCGGCCAGCAGCTCCACCCGGCCGCCCGCCGCCGACAGGGCGGTGACGCGGAACCGGTCGGGGTTGCGCTGCACGATGTCGATGGCCTGGGTGCCGATGGAGCCGGTCGAGCCGAGGATGACGATCTCGCGGGGGCCGTCGTCGGCGGTCGCGGCGCTCGCGGAGCGCAGGTGCGGATCGGCGAGCGGAGCAGCAGAGGTCTCGGTCATCGCCCCATTGTGTCGGCTCAGACTTGGCGCCGAGCAGATGCCCTCCCGATGCCGTCCGCCGTTGGCCCGCCCGTCGGTTCGCCGACGGCTTCCGGTGCCGTTTCCGCGGTTTCCGCCGGCTCCGCGGTTTCCGCCGGCTCCGCCGGCTCCGTCCCCGGCCGCGGGCGGCGCGGGCGGCTGCTGACCACGGCGTACCCGGCGAGCAGGGCGGTGGCGGGCACGATGACGGCCTCCGGCACGTGCACCAGGGACAGCCCGGTCGCCAGCAGGATGATCGCCAGCACCCAGCGCAGCACGCCGCCGGGGGCGCGGGTGGAGAGCACGGCGCCGACGAGCACGCCGGGGATGGCGCCGAGGAGCAGCACGGCGGCGAGCCCGAGGCTGGCGTCGCCGACGATGAAGTGGCCGGCCGCCGCGGCGGCGACGATCGGGATGGCCTGGACGAGGTCGGTGCCGACGAGGTGGTTGGCCTTCAGCCGGGGGTGCACGAGCATCAGCATCACGATGATCAGCGACCCCGAGCCGACCGACGTCATGCCGACGACGAGGCCGCCGACGAGCCCGATGAGCAGCGTGGCCCCGGGCCGTACGGGCACGTGCGCGTCCTCGGCCGCCGTGCCGTCCCGCCCGGCGCGCCGCCGGTCCAGCCACATCCGGGCGAGCATGCCGGTCACGGCGAGCAGCAGGGCGGCGCCGATGACGATCTTCACCCGGCTCTGCAGCTCCTCGCCCTCGCCGAGGAACTGCAGCAGGAAGGCGCCGCAGAACGCGGCCGGCACCCCGGTGGGCAGGAGCCATCGGACGACGTCCCAGCGGACGGTGCCGGCCTTCTGGTGCACGGCGGCGCCGAACGGCTTCATGAGCACCGAGGTCGCCAGGTCGCTGCCGATGGCCTGGGTGGGGTTGACGCCGAAGACGGTGACCATGAGGGGGGTCATGAGGGCGCCGCCGCCCATCCCGGTCAGACCGACCATGCAGCCGACGAGGGCTCCGGCCGCGACCATCGACCACGAGAAGTCCATAGACATCGATACTAGGGATTTCCTATCGGGATGCTAGGGATAACCTTCGGCCATTTTCGCGCGAGCACCGTGAGCTGCGCCACTCGACGGGGCCGGCTTGACAGGCAACCTTTTGGTTGCCAATCTTCGGGGCAGAGGTGGTGACCATGGACGACGTCTTCCGGGCGCTCGCCGACGGCAGCCGCAGAGAGCTGCTGGACCGCCTCAACGAGCGCAACGGCCAGAGCCTGCGCGAGCTGTGCGCGGGCCTGGACATGAGCAGGCAGGCGGTCAGCAAGCACCTCGCAGTGCTGGAGTCCGCCGGCCTGGTCAGCGCCGTACGGCACGGCCGGGAGAAGCTGCACTACCTCAACCCCGTGCCGATCCACCAGCTGGCCGACCGCTGGATCGGCCGGTACGAGCGCGGCCGCCTCGGCGCCCTGTCCGCGCTCAAGGACGCGTTGGAGGGAAACCCCGTGAACAAGCCCGCATTCGTCTACACGATCTACATCGACACCACGGCCGAGAAGCTCTACGAGGCGCTGACGACGCCCGAGTTCCTGAAGCAGTACCACGGCGGCTGGGCCCCCGTGTCCGACTGGCAGGCCGGCTCCCCCGTCTACTGGCCGGTCGAGGAGAACGGCGAGCCGCAGGACCTCGGGCAGCGCGTCCTGGTGGCCGAGCCCGGCAAGCGGCTAGTGTACACCTGGCACACGCTGCAGCCGATGCACCAGGAGATGCTGGGGATGTCCGACGAGGAGTTCGCGGCGGCCCGGCAGGAGCGCTCACAGGTGGCCTTCGACATCGAGCCGGCCGAGATCCCGCAGCTGGGCGTGAAGCTGACCATCACCCACGACGGCTTCGACAGCCCGGAGAGCAGGATGCTGGAGAGCGTCAGCGGCGGCTGGGTGATGCTCGCCTCGCAGCTGAAGTCCCTCCTGGAGCGGCAGCCGGCCTGACCCGCGGCCGCCGGCGGCCCCGGCGGCGCCCGGGCCGTGGGCGCCGCCGGAGCCCGCTAGCGGATGGGCCGGTGCACGTTCGGCGTCTGCGCCGGGCCCGGCTCGGCCGCCGCGATCCACGGGCCGTCGCCCGACGGGTCGACGATGCCGTCCTCCAGCCAGGTGTACGCGTCGTCCAGCACCCGGCGCACCACCCTGCCGTCCAGGTCGTCGGTGTTCGTCCACAGCCGGCCGAACAGCTCCTCCACCCGGATACGGGCCTGCCGGCAGAAGACGTCGGCCAGCTCGTACGCCTCCTTGCCGTGCCCGCCCCGCCCCGCGGCGGTGCGCAGCATCTCGGCCCGTACGCACGCGGCGCTCATCGCGAACAGCTCCGCGCCGATGTCCACCACCCGGCCGAGGAAGCCCTGCTTGGTCTCCATCCGCCCCTGCCAGCGGGACATGCCGTAGAACGTGGAGCGCGCCAGCCGGCGGGCGCTGCGCTCGACGAAGCGCAGGTGGGTGGAGAGGTCGCGGTGCCCGGGCGGGTGGAACTCGCCGTACGTCCGCGGCACCTGCCCCCTGCCGGCGACGAGCTTCGGCAGCCAGCGGGCGTAGAAGCCGCCGGCCCGCGCGCCCGCGCGCGCCTTCTCGGAGAGGTTCTTCTGCGGGTCGATGAGGTCGCCGGCGACCTTGAGGTGGGCGTCGACCGCCTCGCGGGCGATGAGGAGGTGCATGATCTCGGTCGAGCCCTCGAAGATCCGGTTGATCCGCAGGTCCCGGACCATCTGCTCGGCCGGGACCGCCTTCTCGCCGCGGGCGGCGAGCGAATCGGCGGTCTCGTAGCCGCGGCCGCCGCGGATCTGGACCAGCTCGTCGGCCATGAGGCTGGCCATCTCCGAGCCGTAGAGCTTGGCGAGCGCGGCCTCGATGCGGATGTCGTTGCGGTCCTCGTCGGCCATCTGCGACGACAGGTCGAGGACGGCCTCCAGGGCGAAGGTCGTGCCCGCGATGAACGAGATCTTCGAGCCGACGGCCTCGTGCCTGGCGACCGGCCGGCCCCACTGCTCCCGGGCGCCGCCCCAGCCGCGGGCGATCTTCAGGCACCACTTGCCGGCGCCCACGCAGAGCGCGGGCAGCGAAAGGCGGCCGGTGTTGAGCGTGGTCAGCGCGATCTTCAGCCCGGCGCCCTCGGGGCCGATGCGGTGGGCGGCGGGGACGCGCACCCGGTGGAAGCGGGTGACGCCGTTCTCGATGCCGCGCAGGCCCATGAACCGGTTGCGGTTCTCGACGGTGACGCCCTCGGCGCCGGCCTCGACGACGAACGCCGTGATGCCGCCCTTGTGGCCCTCCGACTTCGGCACCCGGGCCATCACCACGAGCAGGTCGGCGACGACGCCGTTGGTGGTCCAGAGCTTGACGCCGTCGAGCAGGTAGTCGGCGTCGGGGCCGTCGCCGTCGGGGACGGCGGTGGTGGCCAGCCGGGCCGGGTCGGAGCCCACGTCGGGCTCGGTGAGGAGGAAGGCGGAGATGTCGGTACGGGCGCACCGGGGCAGGAACGTCTCCTTCTGCTCCTCGGTGCCGAAGATCTTCAGCGGCTGCGGCACGCCGATCGACTGGTGCGCGGAGAGCAGCGCGCCGACGGCGGGGCTCGCGGTGCCGATGAGGGCGAGGGACTTGTTGTAGTACACCTGCGTGAGGCCCAGACCGCCGTACTTCCGGTCGATCTTCATGCCGAGGGCGCCGATCTCCTTCAGCCCGCGCACGGTCTCGTCCGGGATCTGCGCGTCGCGCTCGATCCGGGCCCCGTCGATCCGCGTCTCGCAGAAGTCGCGCAGCTTGGCGAGGAACGCCTCGCCGCGCTCCACGTCCTCGGGCGCGGGCTCGGGGTGCGGATGGATGAGGTCGAGCCGGAAGCGGCCGAGGAACAGCTCCTTGGCGAAGCTGGGTTTGCGCCAGTCCTGCTCGCGCGCGGCCTCGGCGACCTCCCGGGCTTCCTTCTCGGAGACGGACGGCCGTGTGGATGGTGCGGTCATGAGGGAACTCACCTCACCGCTGAGTCGGGGTGCTACCAGCCGGTGCTACTTGTGCGTATGTACCCGGTCAGGCGGGGAGGGAACACCCCGCGCGCCAATCGGGTGCCACACCCCGGCCACACGTCCCGCACGCCCGGCGTCCCCTCCGGAGCCCCCGCAGCCTCCCGGCCTCCCAGTCTCCCGGGTCTCCCCGCACTCCCACCCAAGGGTAGGCCGACCCTCCGACAAGATCACCCGCCCGGCGGGACGCGCGGGCACCGCCGGGCGCGGGGTGCGGAGCCGGGACGGATGCGCCCACTCTGCCGTCGCGTAGCGGCACGGCCCCCGAGTGCTACGCGCCGGACAACGCACCCCGCCCCGCCGACCGCCTACCGTGGGCAGCAGAGGTACGCATCTCCGGAGGGACTCTGCCGTGACTTCCACACAAGCGTTCTGGCTCGCCGGCCGGCAGGAGACCGGCGAGGACACCCTAGACGTCACCTCGCCCTGGGACGGCCGCACGGTCGGCACGGTGAGCATCCCCACCGACGCCCAGATCGAGGAGGCCGTCGCCGCCGCGCACGCGGTGAAGGACGAGCTGGCCGCCACCCCCGCACACGTGCGCGCCGCGGCGCTCGACCACGTGACCAGGCAGATCGCCGCACGCGCCGAGGAGATCGCCCGGCTGATCTCCGCCGAGAACGGCAAGCCGATGAAGTGGGCCCGCGGCGAGGTCGGCCGCGCCGTGTCCACGTTCCGCTTCGCCACCGAGGAGACCCGCAGGTGGGGCGGCGGCGAGGGCCAGCGGCTCGACACCGACCCCGGCGGCACCGGCCGGCTGGCGTTCAGCCGCCGCTTCCCGTACGGCCCGGTCCTCGGCATCGCGCCGTTCAACTTCCCGCTGAACCTGTGCGCCCACAAGGTCGCCCCCGCGCTCGCCGTGGGCGCCCCGATCATCCTCAAGCCCGCGCCCGCCACCCCGCTGACGGCGCTGCTGCTCGGCGAGCTGCTGTCGGAGACCGACCTGCCGGCCGGCAGCTGGAGCGTGCTGACGGTGCCGAACGACCGCATGCCCGACCTCACCGAGGACGACCGGCTGCCGATCATCTCCTTCACCGGCTCCGACCGGGTCGGCTACGCGATCCAGGAGGCCGTCCCCGGCAAGCGGGTCACCCTGGAGCTGGGCGGAAACGGCGCCGCCGTCGTCCTCGGCGACTACGCCTCCGAGGCCGACCTCGACCACGCCGCGCAGCGCATCGGCGCGTTCGCCAACTACCAGGCGGGCCAGTCCTGCATCTCGGTCCAGCGCGTGATCGCCGACGCCTCGGTGTACGAGCGCCTGGTGCCGAAGGTCGTCGCGGCCGTCGAGGCGCAGGTGAACGGCGACCCGTCGGACGACGCCACCGACGTCGGCCCGATGGTCAGCGAGGACGCGGCCAAGCGGCTGGAGTCGTGGGTCGACGAGGCCGTGGGCGCCGGCGCCCGGCTGCTGACCGGCGGCAAGCGGGACGGGGCGTCGTACGCGCCGACGGTGCTGACGGACGTGCCGACGGACGTGAAGATCTCCTGCGAGGAGGCGTTCGGCCCGGTGGTGACGCTGCAGCGGGCGGACGGCGAGGAGGCCGCGTTCGCGGCGGTCAACGACTCGAAGTACGGCCTGCAGGCGGGCGTGTTCACGCACGACGTGCAGAGCGCCTTCCGGGCGCAGCGGAAGCTGGAGGTCGGCGGTGTGATCGTCGGGGACGTCCCGTCGTACCGCGCGGACCAGATGCCGTACGGCGGCGTGAAGCGCTCCGGCGTGGGACGCGAGGGCGTGCGGTACGCGATGCAGGACTACACGTACGAGAAGGTCATGGTCTTCACGGGCCTCGACGCGCTCTGACGGCACGCGCGCCCACCGCGCGCACAGCCGTGTGGACCCCCGGGGCGCCCCGGGGGTCCACACGTTTCGGTCAATCCGACAATAACTACGAATTATCTATGACAGGCCCATGACAAGCACCCCTGTCGCCCTCTAATGTGCTCGGCGACCACCGACTTCCCGGCATCCAGGGGGATTCCTCATATGAGACGCTTACGCGCCTGGCGCCCCGCGGGCGTGGCCACCGTCCTGCTCGCGCTCACCGCGACCCTCGTCTCCGGCGCCACCGCCGCCGAGCCGGAGCGGCGGGACGCCGCGGAGCCGGGCGCCGCCGCCGTCCCGGCCGCCGCGGCGAAGCCCGTCATCAACGGCCCCGTCTTCAACGACCCGCTCGGCTCCGCCGCCCAGCGCGGCGCCGTCTTCACCCAGCTGACCGCCCTCATCGACGCCACCCCGGCGGGCCAGACCATCCGCTCCTCGATGTTCGAGTTCGACGACCCGGACGTCGCCGACGCCTTGATCGCCGCGCACCGCCGCGGCGTCGCCGTCAAGGTCATCGTCGACGACGCCACCAGCGAGGGGAACAGCGCGGCCTGGCCCGTCCTGCGCTCCGCGCTGGGCACCGACGACACACGGCGGTCCTGGATCGTCGTCTGCGACGACCGGTTCGAGGACGACGACGGCGTGGACGACGTCAGCCGCGGCTGCGCCGCGACGCCGCCGCCGGGCCCGGCCTACAACCACAACAAGTTCTTCGTCTTCTCCCGGGTCGGCCCCTTCGCCGACGGGACCAGCTACGACAAGGTCGTCTTCCAGTCCTCCTCCAACCTCACCGACTGGTACCGGACCGAGTCGTACAACGACGCCGTGACCTTCGCCGACGCCGCCGTCCACGACGGCTACGCGACGTTCCACGACGACCTGCGCCGGCTGCGCCGCTCGGCGGACGGCGACAACACGTACTACCGGTCCACGCCCACCGGCTCCACCTACCGCGCGTTCTTCTACCCGCGGGGCGACTCCGACTACGGCAACCCGGCCACCGACACCGTCGTCAACATCCTCGACGAGGTGGCGTGCGCGTACACCGGCACGGACGGCAAGCGGCACCAGACCGACATCCGCGTCGCCATGTTCCAGTTCCTCGGCTCCCGCAAGCAGGTGGCGCAGAAGCTCGCGCAGAAGCGGGCGCAGGGCTGCTGGGTCGACGTCGTCTACAGCGAGGGCGACGCGACGGTCGAGGGCATCCTCGACAACGCGGGCATCCAGCGGCAGTACTGCAACTTCACCAACGGCCCGGGCATCGACGTGCGCACGCACACGAAGTTCTGGCTGCTGGACGGCGAGTTCAACGGAGGCATCACGCCGCGGGTGTACACGGGCAGCCACAACTGGACGGGCTCCGGGCTGCGCTCCGCCGACGAGGCGATGCTGCGGATCACGAGCGCGGACTACCACGCGAAGTACCTGTCGTACTTCTACAAGATCCGCGACACCTGCAGGGCCCGTACGCCGTAACCCCTCCCGCGGCTCCGCGGCCGGGCCGGGACGCGGGTCCCGGCCCGGCCCCGGCTACGCCTTGAGGGCCAGCCACAGCTCCATCCGCGTGTCCGGGTCGTCCAGCGACCGCCCGAGGATCTCCTCGACCCGCCGCATCCGGTACCGCAGGGTGTGCCGGTGCACGCCGAGGTCGGCCGCCGCCGCGTCCCACTGGCCGTGCCGCGACAGCCACGCCCGCAGCGAGGCGACGAGGTCGCCGCGGCCCCGCTCGTCGTGCTCGCGCAGAGCGCGCAGCGTGCCGTCCGCGAACGCCTGCACCGCGTCGTCCGCCAGCAGGTCCATCACCGACCCGGCCGTGACGTCCTCGTGCTCCACCAGCACCCGCCCGCGCCGGCGCGCCACCGACAGCGCCTGCTCCGCCTGCTTGTACGCGACCGTCACCACCGCCGGCCAGCCCAGCGCCGACACCCCGGCGACCAGCGGCAGCGCCGCCCGCCCCG
>NZ_BAAAPF010000149.1:0-16523 GCF_039531005.1 Streptomyces synnematoformans | reverse complement strand
GGCGGCGGGCCGGGGGCCCGCGCGGCGGCGGCCGGTTCGGCGGGCTCGGGTACGTCCACGGGGGCGGCGGCCGCGACGACGGGCCGCCCGGCGCCGGACTTCTCCGCGGCGGCAGCGGCGGCAGCGGCCCGGCGCCGCTCCGCCAGCCGGCTGGCCCGCTCACCCACCCCGCCGAGCCAGTCCGTCATCTTCGACATAGCAGTCCTCACGCCGCCCACGGCCCCGCCGCAGTCCTCCGTCACCCGCTCCGACCGTACACGGCCCGTGCCTGCGGGCGCGGGCGCTCGACCAACTAGGACGTGCCGGACACGAGCGGCGGTTCCGTGCGCATGCGACGCACACGGGAAACGCCCCCGGCGGCGGGGCCGGGGGCGTTGGCAGCGGGGCGGCGCGAGGCCGCACGAGACTCAGTAGTAGCCGTTGGCCTGCCAGTACTCCCAGCCGCCGCAGGGGCTGCCGTAGCGGTCGTTCATGTAGTTCAGGCCCCACTCGATCTGCGTGGCCGGGTTGGTCTGCCAGTCGGCGCCGGCCGACGCCATCTTCCCGGCGGGCAGCGCCTGCATCAGCCCGTACGCGCCGGAGCTGGGGTTGGTGGCGGTGTAGTCCCAGCCGGACTCGTGGTCGACGATGTTGCTGAAGCACTGGTACTGGTCGGCCGGCACCATCTGCTGGGCCATGGCCTGCACTTCGGCGACGGAGTAGGACGACTGCGGCGCGAAGTCGCCCGCGTCGGCGGAGGTCGACTCGGCCTCGGCCGCTGCCGCCTCGGCGGCCTCGCGCTCCGCCTCGGCCGCGGCCTCCTCGGCCGCCTTGCGCTCGGCGGCCTCCTTCTTCTCCTCCGCGGCCTGGGCCGCGGACTTGCGCGCCGCCTCCTCGGCAGCCTTGCGGGCGTCCGTGTGTGCGGCGTCGGCCTGCGCGTCCGCCTGCTCCGTGAGCGAGGCGGTCTGCACCTGGGCCGTGGCGCCAGCGGGTACGTCGGCGAGGAGCGTCGCGTCGGCGGCGGTCGCCTCGACGTTGTCCGTCGAGTCGCCCTTCTCCGCGCCCGTGGCCACGCCGACGACAGCGCCGACGGAGGTGACCGCGGTGGCGGAGGCCACGGCGAAACCCCGGACCGAAATCCGGCTCACACAAAGTCCTTCCAGCGTCGTCCGCTTCGGTGACCTCGCGGACGCGTCTTGTGCCCCTGACACTG
The DNA here is from genome assembly GCF_039531005.1 of Streptomyces synnematoformans. Lineage (NCBI taxonomy): Bacteria > Bacillati > Actinomycetota > Actinomycetes > Kitasatosporales > Streptomycetaceae > Streptomyces > Streptomyces synnematoformans. Next base: position 15,331 of record NZ_BAAAPF010000149.1, on the reverse strand, counting down.
GCCTCCCCTTGTTCCGGACCGCCGACTGCGGCGGACCGACTGGCCACGGGAGGCGCGGGCCCGGCAGCCCCCGCGTCCGCGGGGGCCGGTACAGCGCTCGGGCGGCGTACGGCGGCTCTGTTCAGTTGAGGCGTTCTGCACCGGGTCGGTGCGGGGCCGTACGCAGGGCCTGACGAGTCCCAGACTCTGCCGGAGACGGACGCCCGGACGCAATTCCCCGTCCAGTGGGAAAGCTCACATCGCGTTTGACCCCCGCCGTTGACGGAAACCCGTGCGCGGCACTGGGCGCAACAGCTAGGCTGCTGCGCCCAGTTCGCACGGGTGCGGAGAAGCACGGGAAGCAGTATCCCGCTATACCCGCCCGTCCTCCAGCATTTCGGTCACCAGCGCGGCGATCGGCGACCGCTCGGAGCGGTTGAGCGTCACGTGGGCGAAAAGCGGATGCCCCTTCAGCTTCTCGACCACGGCCACCACGCCGTCGTAACGGCCGACGCGCAGATTGTCCCGCTGCGCCACGTCATGGGTGAGTACGACCCGGGAGTTCGTCCCGATCCGGGAGAGCACGGTCAGCAGCACGTTGCGCTCCAGCGACTGCGCCTCGTCCACGATGACGAACGCGTCGTGCAGCGAGCGGCCCCGGATGTGGGTCAGCGGCAGCACTTCGAGCATGCCGCGCGCGATGACCTCCTCGATCACCTCGCGCGAGGTGACCGCGGACAGGGTGTCGAAGACCGCCTGCGCCCACGGGCTCATCTTCTCGGCCTCGGTGCCGGGCAGATAGCCCAGCTCCTGGCCGCCGACCGCGTACAGCGGGCGGAAGACCATCACCTTCTGGTGCTGCCGGCGCTCCAGCACCGACTCCAGGCCCGCGCACAGCGCCAGCGCGGACTTGCCCGTACCGGCGCGCCCGCCCATGGAGACGATGCCGACGTCCTCGTCCACCAGCAGGTCCAGCGCGATCCGCTGCTCGGCGCTGCGGCCGTGGATCCCGAACACCTCCCGGTCGCCGCGCACCAGCCGCACCCGCCCGTCCGGCGTCACCCGGCCCAGCGCCCGGCCGCGCTCGGACTGCAGGACGAGCCCGGTGTGCACCGGCAGGTCGTCCGCCTCGGGCACCGAGACGACCTCCGCGGCGAACAGTTCGTCGACCTGCCCGCCGCTGAGCATCAGCTCGGACATCCCGGTCCAGCCGGAGTCCGTGATGGCCAGCTCCGCGCGGTACTCCTCGGCCGCCAGGCCGACGGACGACGCCTTGATGCGCAGCGGCAGGTCCTTGGACACGACGGTGACGTCCTGCCCCTCGGCCTGCAGGTTGCGCGCGACGGCCAGGATGCGGGAGTCGTTGTCGCCCAGCCGGCCGTGCTGGTTGAGGAGGGCGGCGGGGAGGACCCCGATGTCGCTGTGGTTCAGCTCCACCCGCAGGGTGCCGCCGAGGTCGCCCAGCGGGATCGGGGCGTCGAGCCGGCCGTACTTGACCCGGTACTCGTCGAGCTGGCGGAGCGCCTGGCGGGCGAAGTAGCCCAGCTCCGGATGGTGCCGCTTGGCCTCGAGTTCGGTGACCACCACGACGGGCAGCACCACCTCGTGTTCGTCGAACCGCGCCATGGCCCTGGGATCGGCCAGCAGGACGCTCGTGTCGAGGACATAGGTGCGCCGGTCAGGCTTCTTGCTGTTCACCGGGCACCTCCGTTGGCCCCTGCCCTTACGCAACGTGTACGATCAGCTACGCTGATCGAGAACCAAGACAGCACAGCATCACCGTGCGTCAGCGAGAACCAAGCGCGCACATGCACCACCTAGATGGGCAACAAGATCCCGGGCTGGTTTCAACCCGGCTGGTGTTGATCGTGGAAGACCTGCTCGTCCGTAGGGCGAACGGGCGGCGTGAGCCAGAAATCCCCCTGCTTCGGCCGGGGGAGGATTCAACACGGATGGACGAACCCCCTCGGATGAGGTCGGCACGCGACGGAGTCGCGGGGATCGGGCCGGGCGTCCGGCCCCGTGCGGCCACGCGGACGCGCAGGACCGGGCCCCGGCCCTCCGCGTCGTCCGTACGTGCGCCAGTGCGCTGTGCACGGGCCTCGTGATGCGGCGCGTGGTGCAAAGGGCCCTCCCGGGCGGGCGGTGCGGTGGACCGCCTGCTAGCACGGATATTCCCTCGCGGACCCCGGGGCATGCAATGCCCGGGGCCGACGGGCCGTACCGGTGACTACCCGGTGAAGGGGGTGAAAGGTGCGTCGAAGGGGTTTCAGCCGCCGAAGCGGCGGTGGCGGGCCGCGTAGTCGCGCAGGGCGCGCAGGAAGTCGACGCGGCGGAAGGCGGGCCAGAAGACCTCGCAGAAGTAGTACTCGGAGTGCGCCGACTGCCAGAGCATGAACCCGGACAGCCGCTGTTCGCCGCTGGTGCGGATCACCAGGTCGGGGTCGGGCTGGCCGCGGGTGTAGAGGTGCTCGGCGATGTCCTCCACCTCGACGGTCTCGGCCACGTCGGCGAGCGTACGGCCCTGGTCGGCGGCGTCGCCGAGCATCGAGCGGACGGCGTCGGCGATCTCCTGCCGGCCGCCGTAGGCGACGGCGACGTTGACCAGGACGGCGCCGCTGCCGGGCCCGGTGACCACGTCGTGGGTGCTCTCCTCCGCCTCCTTGAGCACCTGCCGGGTCTGCAGGGGCAGCAGGTCGAGGTTGCCGACGTGGTGCACCCGCGCGGCGCCGTCCGCGGCGACGGCGGCGACGGCCTCCTCGATGATGGCGAGCAGCGGGTTCAGCTCGGGCTCCGGCCGGTCCAGGTTGTCGGTGGACAGCAGCCAGAGGGTGAGCACCTCCACGTCGGTCTCGCGGCACCAGCGGATGAGTTCGTGGATCTTCTCCGCCCCCGCCTGGTGGCCCTGCTCGGTGGTGCCGCCCGCGGCACGCGCCCAGCGACGGTTGCCGTCCAGGATGACGCCGACGTGCTTGGGCACGCGGGCCGGGTCGAGGCGACGCTCCAGGCGCCTCTCGTATACGCGATACACGATGCCGCGCCAGGTCATCCCGCGTTCAGCCCTTCCGTCGCACGATCGGAGTACCCCCCGGAAGGCGCCACAGTACTGCCCGTTGTGCCACAGTCCTGTCACAGGGGCGCACCGGGTTCGTGATAGGCAGGTTTTGTGAACAGTCTCTTGCCTTACCTGCCAGCTGACACCCGCTACGACGCGATGACCTACCGCCGGACGGGTCGCAGCGGCCTGAAGCTCCCGGAGATCTCCCTCGGCCTCTGGCACAACTTCGGCGACGACCGCTCGCTTACGTCGCAGCGCGCCATCCTGCGGCGCGCGTTCGACCTCGGCGTGACCCACTTCGACCTGGCGAACAACTACGGCCCGCCGCCCGGCTCCGCGGAGGAGAACTTCGGCCGGCTCTTCGCCGACGACTTCCGCCCGTACCGCGACGAGCTGGTGCTGTCGACGAAGGCCGGCTACCTGATGCAGCCCGGGCCGTACGGCGAGTGGGGCTCGCGCAAGTACCTGCTGTCGTCGCTGGACGCCTCGCTGCGCCGCATGGGCGTGGAGTACGTCGACATCTTCTACTCCCACCGCTACGACCCGGACACCCCGCTGGAGGAGACGATGGGCGCCCTGGCGTCCGCCGTGCAGCAGGGCAAGGCGCTGTACGTCGGCGTCTCCTCGTACACCGCGGAGCAGACGCGCGCGGCCGCCGCGCTGCTGCGGGAGATGGGCGTACGGCCGCTGATCCACCAGCCCTCGTACTCGATGATCAACCGCTGGACCGAGGACGACGAGCTGCTCGACACCCTGGAGGCCGAGGGCATGGGCTGCATCTCTTTCGCGCCGCTGGCGCAGGGGATGCTGACCGACAAGTACCTGAACGGCATCCCGGCGGGGTCGCGGGCCGCGCAGAACAAGTCGCTGGACCCGAAGCTGCTGACGGAGGAGGTCGTGCGGCGGCTGCGCGGGCTGAACGAGATCGCGGAGCGGCGCGGGCAGTCGCTGGCGCAGCTGGCGCTGGGCTGGGTGCTGCGGGACCCGCGGATGACGTCGGCGCTCATCGGCGCGTCGAGCGTGGCGCAGCTGGAGGCGAACGTCGCGGCGCTCGGCGCGCCGGAGCTGACGGCGGACGAGCTGGCGGAGATCGACGGCTTCGCGAAGACGACGAGCGGGGTCAACATCTGGGCCGGACGCGGCTGAGCGGCCGCGCCGGGCGCGTCCCCGCCCCCGTTCCGGCGGGGCCGGGGGCGGCGGCCCGGGGCAGAGAAAACGGGCCGGTCCGTGGGGGGGATACGGACCGGCCCGAGGGGGGGAGTTCCACCATAACCCAGGGTGAGGGGTGCTCAGTACCGGAACGGACGGCTCACCTCGAAATGTGCTCGCCCGGTGACGGTACGTATACGAACTCCGCTGCGATCACGTCACCCGCACGGGGCCTTCCGAGGGCCACGGGAGGGGTTCGGGGGGCGTACGGGGCGGGTGCGCAGCCCCGGCCCGCGCTGCTCAGCCGGCCGCGAGCCCCCCGACGACGAGCCCGGCGAAGGCCCCGACGATCATGAACGGGCCGAACGCGATGCCCGTCTTCCGGCCCACCCTGCGGGCCGCGAGCAGGGTGACCGCGTACCCCGCACCCAGCAGCAGCCCGAAGAACGAGCCGGTGAACAGGACGTCCCAGCCGTACCAGCCGAGCGCGACGCCCAGCACGAGCGCCAGCTTCACGTCCCCGAAGCCCATGGCGGCGGGGTTCACGAAGAAGAGCAGGAAGTAGACGGCCCCCAGCGTGATGCCGCCCAGAAGGGCGCGTGTCCACGATCCCGCGCCCCCTACGAGCGCCGCACCCCCCAGCAGCACCACGGCCGCCCCCGCGAGGGGCAGCGTCAGCACGTCCGGGAGGCGCCGCACCGCCCGGTCGACGGCGAAGAGCAGCACCCCGAACGGGGCGAGCAGCAGCCAGACGGCCGTCTCGGGCTCGGCGCCGGCGGCGCCGGTGAGCGCGGCGCACGCGACGGCGGTCGCGGCCGCCGGCAGCAGGGTGCCCGGCCCGTACGGGTCGCCCCCGCACTCCGCACACGCCGCCGGGCCGGCCCAGCCGCGGAGCGGGTGCTCCTGCGGGCAGCGGTCGCGCCAGGGCTCGTCGGCGGCCACGGAGAGCCGGTAGGCGGCCCGCGGCAGCAGGGCCCCGCCGCCGGCGCCGGAGCCGCCGGCGAGGACGCCGAGGAGGACGGCGAGCACGGAGGTGAGCCTAACGGCGCCCCGGCGCCCCGGGCAGGGGCGGGGCGGGCACTGCGGGGGCTGCCGGGCGGAGACGGCGGGGCGTGGACGGCACGGCGGGGCGGTACGGTGGCGGCCCGGTGCCCGGGGGCCCCGCGGGGTCCGGCTCCGGGCGCGTAGCCACGCCACGGGGAGCTGCCCGCCATGCCCGACCGGCCCGACTGGCCCGACGGACCGGCCACGCTCACCGTCGGCCGCGACCCGGCGCCGCTGCCGCTGGAGGTGGCGTCCTCCTTCGCCCGCCGCAGCCGCGGCCTCCTCGGCCGCGACGGCCTGGCCGGCGCCCTGCTCCTCACCCCCGCCCAGGGCGTGCACACCCTCGGCATGCGCTTCGCCATCGACGTCGCGTACCTCGACCGCGGGCTGGCGGTCCTGGCCGTACGCACCATGCGCCCCGGCCGCATCGGCCGCCCCCGGCTGCGCGCCCGGCACGTACTGGAGGCGGAGGCCGGCGCGTTCGCCCGCTGGGGCGTACGGCCCGGGGTGCGCCTCGCCGTCGGCGCCGCACCGCCGGCGGAGACGGACGCGGACTGACGGGAGCGGACTGACGGCAGCGGGCTGGCGGGAGCGGGCTGCGCCGGGCGGCAGGCGGGCCGGGAGGCGGGGCCGTCAGAGGCGATCGCTACGATCGAAAACGACCGTGATCGTGGGCCGGGCGGCCGGGCCGCCCGGCCGTCGCGCGGAGGACGTACAGACGTACAGGGGGCACCACCGTGGGCATATTCGGCCGCAAGCCGCGCCGCGACGCGCGGGACACCACGCGCGACGCCTCGTTCGAGTTCTTCTCCGAGGACGAGGGCGCCCGCTTCCGCGCCGGCGTCCACGCGGCGTTCGCCGAGCAGGGGTTGGAGGTGACGGTCGGCGCGGACGCCGTGACCGACAGCTCCGGCCGGCAGTTCGGCCTGGGCAACCTGGCGGCGGTCTGCCACAACGACTCCCGCGGCCCGCGCGTCTGGCCCGAGCTGACCCGCCGCCACATCGGCATCATGCTGCGGGCCATGGACGGCCCGTCGGTGCTGGACACCATGCCGGCCGAGAAGTTCCGCGCCCAGCTCTACCCGCGGCTGCTGCCCGACGAGATGGCCGGGTCCGACGGCTTCGACTACGCGCGCCCGCTCGCCGAGGGGCTGCGCGAGGTCCTCGCGCTCGACCTCCCGGAGAGCGTCATGGTCCTCCCCCGCTCCTCGCTGGAGCACTTCGGCGACGTCCCAGCGCTGCGCGAGCGGGCGCTGGACAACCTGCGCAGGCTGCCGGTCGAGTCGCACGAGACGGTCGAGCAGGAGAAGGGCGCAGGCGTCGACGTCGTCATGGGCGAGTCGATGTTCACGGCGAGCCGGGTGCTGACGCTGGACGAGCTGGTCCCCCGGGTCACCGGCCGCGGCCTGAGCACCGACGGCGCGCTGGTGGCGATGCCGTTCCGGCACCAGCTCGCGTTCCACGCGATACGCGACCGGCACGTGATCGCGGGCCTCAACACCCTCGCGCAGTTCGCCGCGGCCGGCTTCGAGGAGGGGGTCGGGCGGATCACGCCGGACGTCTACTGGTGGCGCGCCGGTGCGCTGACCCGCCTCAGCACGCTGGCGGAGGACGGCATCAAGATCACGGTGGACGGGGAGTTCCAGGCGGTGCTGGAGCGGCTCATCGAGGGCTGATCCCCCGTCGGCCGGCAGGCCCCCTGCGGGCGTACGGGATTGCTCCGCGGTGGACCTCCGGTGACCCGCGTGCCAACGCCCCGCGACGTGCTCCGGGGCGCCCTGGCACGCGCGCGTGCAACGTGCCACGGTGGTGGGCCGTAGAGCCTGCGGAAGCCTGCGCAGGGAGCCGAAGGAAGCAGCCATGGGCGACTGGTGGTCCATCGAGGTGTTCGACGCGCACTCCTCCGCACTGCGGTGGAAGGACGCGTACGAGTACGCGCTCGTCGAGTCGGCGATCAGCAACCGGGCGTCGAGGTGGGAGTGGCACGTGCACTCCCGCGGAATCGTCTTCGAGATCGCGTTCCGGGAGGAGGGCGACGCGGAGGCGTGGCGGCGGCTCCCCGGCGTACGGGCGGCCTTCGACGCCGTGCCCGACCCGGTGGCCGGCGTCGTCGTCCGGCACGGGCCGGGCATCGGCTCCGGCTGCTGCGGGCACCGCCGCCCCGCACAGGCCGAGGGCGGTCCCGCCGACCGGTAGGCGCGGAGGCGCGGTAGGCGCAGGAGGCGCAGGAGGCGGAGGCGCCCGCGGGAACGTGCGGGAACTAAGTGCCGGTCCGCGTCGTCATTCGTTTCAAGGCCATGTGCCCGCAATGGGCGGCCTTGGGCGCGTCGTGGTCCGGCGCGCGGTACGTGACCATACGGCGGGAGACCGATGAGCACCGAGCACAGCCCTGACGGCCTGGAATGGCGGAGGAGCAGCTACAGCGGCGGGGCCGGGGCCAAGTGCGTGGAGGTCGCCGCGGGGGACGGGGTGGTGCACGTGCGGGACTCCAAGACGCCGCGGGGGCCGGTGCTGACGTTCACACCGGAGGCGTGGGCGGCGTTCACGGCCTACGCCTGCCGCACGCCGGGGACGGTGCGGAGGTTCTGAGCCGGGGGCGCCGGGTGCCGGCGGGCGTCGTCCCGGTCACTGCCCCCGGGGGAAGCTCACTTCCACCCGGCGGTTCTTCTTGCGGCCGGCCTCGGTGGAGTTGTCGGCGATGGGGTAGTCCTCGCTGTAGCCGCGGACGACGTAGGTGATCTCGCCGGACCGCAGGGTGTTGGTCAGCTCCTGGTGAACGGCGTTGGCGCGGTTCTTGGAGAGGGTGACGCCGTGCTCGTACGACCCGAGGTCGTCGGTGAAGCCGAAGACGCGCACGGTGTCGGGGTCGTTCTGCTCGATCTCGTCGGCGATGACGGCGATCCGGGACCGCGCCTGGCCGGTGAGCCGGGCGCTGTCCTTGGGAAAGAGCACCTCGGCCTGCAGGGCGATGGTGATGGTCGAGTTGGAGTCGGACCGCCGCTCCTCGCCGCCCTGGGTCTCGACGACGGAGACGATGTCGAGGACCTTGGGGTCGGCGAGGGTGGCGCCGTCCTCCAGCCGGAGGTCGGGGTCGTTCGCGTCGGTCTCGACGGGGGGCGGTGCGGAGGTGCTGGTGCCGGGCGGGGAGGACGGGACGGGGACGTCGTCCTGCGCGGGGAGGGCCTGCGCCGCGCCGGGGGTGGCGACGAGGAAGGAGGCGAGGGCGAGCGCGGCGGCTGTGCGGGAGGGCATCGCGGTGCTCACCTCAGTTCGTGATCTCGATCGTGACGGGTGGGAACGTGGGCAGCTGGAACTCGACCTCGGTGGTCTCGTCGGGCGGAGCGGGGAACTGGATGTAGACGGGGACGGTCTTGCCCGCTTCGAGGAGGGTGAGCCCGGAGGTGCACAGGCAGCGCTTGTCGGTGTCGCGCAGGGCGTAGTAGCGCTTCTTGCCATCGGTGTCCACCAGCGTGGCGCCCATGAGCGAGGTCTTGTCCACCCCCTGCTCGCTGCCGGACCACAGGTGCGTGTCCAAGTAGTCCGCGTCGCCGGTGTTCTCCAGTTCTCCGTTCATCGTCACGAAGCCGCCGGAGTCGCGCTCAAGTTCCATGATGCCCAGGACGACGCCGGCCTGGTTCTTCACCTCGGCGACCGGTTCCTCGGGGACGTCCGCCTCGCCCACCTCCTGCCCCCCGCCCTCTTGGCCGTTCTTGTCCTGCGCCGCCGGGGACTCCGACGTCTTTCCGTCGTCGTCCCCGCCGCCGCAGCCGGCGGCGGAGAGCGTCAGGCCGACCGCCAGCGCCGCGGCGGCGACTCCTCGGACCGCTCTGCTCGTACCCCACATGGTCATGTGCCAGGTTCCTTCGTTTCATTCGACGAGACGTACGGAGAAGAGATCCCCCGCGTCGGGGAGGACGTCGATGTCCTCGGGATCGATGGACCAGTCGCGGTCGTCGCAGTCGAGCTCCAGCGGCGGCGGCTTGTCCCGGTCTTCGTCCTCATCCCCGCCGTTTCCTCCGCCGTTGTCCTCGGGCTCCTTCAGGCCGCAGCGGGATTCGAGGACCGCCGTCGCCGTGGCCTCGGAGCGTTTGCTCTCCGTTCCCGGTACGAGCGTGTCGCCGATGGCCTCCCGGTTGCGTACGGTCACGGTGAAGCCGTCGTCCGGGTCGTAGACACGGTCGCACGCGGTCGTGTCCGCGTTGTTCCTGGCGGCGAAGTCCTGCGCCGCGGCGCAGGCGGACCCGTACTCGAAGCCTTCGCCGCCGATGATCTCGTCCCACGAACCCGGGTCGCGGAGCGTGTCCAGCAGTCCCTCCGACAGTTGCTCACGCGCGTCGTGAGCCGCGGCCAGCGCCGCGGCGTCGGCCGCGCCCTGGGCGTCGTTGCGGTTCGCCGCGGCCTGGCCGACGGCGAAGTACGCGACGGCCAGAAAGAGCAGCCCGGCGATGGCCGTGATGTAGAGGGGAAACGCCTGCCCGGCATCTGACTTCAGCCGATCTTTCCGATCTGCGCCTTGATCTTGCTGAGGATCAAGTCCCCCAGGCCCGACTGGATCAGCACCAGCACGATCACCACTGCCACCGCGATGATTCCCAGATACTCCACCGCTGTCTGCCCCCGATCGCGCTCGCGCCCGCGGCGCAGCCGCTGCGTCGCGGCCAGGGACCTCAGCAGCACGTCGTTGGGTTTCCACATGCGGTCTACCTCCGGAGTCGGACAGCGCGGCCGTTGCCGTCGGTCCGTCAAGCCAATTGTGTTCCGTAACAGCGGACTTGGCGTCAGGAACGGCCATTTTCCGTCCTCCCCCTCGCCGGCCGCGTTACACCCTGCGGCGGCAGGCCGCCGTCGGCGGCCTCCGTGCGCAGCGTAACCGGCCGCTCGCCGACTGTCCCACACACCCGTGCGCGTGCGAAGAGTGCGGCGCGGAATACCCCGGGATGTCCCGTCCTGCCGGGCGGTGTCGGCTGGTCCGGGTACGGTCGCCGCATGACGAGACTTGCCACCGTGTTCATTCCCCAGTTCCCGCCCGAGCAGCTTCGTCCCGTGGCCCGGGCCGCCGACGAGGCCGGGATTGACGAGTTGTGGGTGTGGGAGGACTGCTTCTACGAGAGCGGGGTCGCCACCGCCGCCGCCGCGCTCGCCTGGACCGAGCGGGTGCACGTCGCCATCGGGATCCTGCCCGTGCCGCTGCGGAACGTCGCGCTGGTCGCCATGGAGACCGCCACCCTGCACCGGCTGTTCCCCGGCCGGGTGACGCTCGGCGTCGGGCACGGGGTGCAGTCGTGGATGGGGCAGGCCGGGGCGCGGGTCGCGTCGCCGTTGACGCTGCTGCGCGAGCACCTCGACGCGCTGCGCGCGCTGTTCGCCGGCGAGCGCGTCACCGTCGACGGGCGGTACGTCAAGCTGGACGGCGTCGAGCTGGCCTGGCCGCCCGCGGAGGCGCCGCCGGTGTTCTCCGGGGGTACGGGGCCCAAGACGCTGCGGCTCACCGGGGAGTCGGCCGACGGGACGATCCTCGCCGGGGGCGCCTCGCCCGAGGTGGTGCGGGAGGCCGCCGAGACGGTACGGGCCGGGCGGGCGGCCGCCGGGCGCGGCGGTGAGCATCCGCTCGTCGCCTCGATCCTCGTCGCCACGGGCCCGGATGCCGAGCGGCGGCTGGCCGAGGACGCCCGCCGGATGGACTGGGACCCGGCCGCGGAGGCTCATGTCGCCGGGGACGCGGCGGCGGTGGCGGCCGCGGTGGACCGCTGGGCGGCGGCCGGGGCGACGACGGTGGTGCTGCAGCCGACCGCCGACGAGCCGGACCCGGTGGCGTTCGTGCGGTGGGTGGCGGAGGAGGTGCGGCCGCTGGTGTCGTAGCACCGCCCCCCGGCCCGGTGGCGGCGGCGCCCCGTCCGCCGCGCCGCCGCATCCGGTCTGCGCCGTCCATGACGTCCGCGCCCGTCCCGGCGGCTCCGCACGCACAGCGCCTCAGTCCGTCAGGATGCCGAACTCCGAGCCCGACCCCAGGTACACCGCCGTCACCAGCAGGATGATCGTCGCCGGCACCATCAGGCTGGTGATCAGCAGGGTGGCCTTCGGGATGGCGCGGGAGGCGCGGCGGCGCGCGTTCTGGGCGTCCGTGCGCCGCTGGTCCGTGGCGATCTGTATGAGCGTCTCGACGATCGGGGCGCCCAGGTCCTCGCCCTGCTGGAGGGCGGTGACGAACTGGGCGACCTGCTCGGAGTCGTTGCGGCGGCGCAGTTCCTCGAACGCCTGGCGGCGGGAGACGCCCATGTCCATCTGGCGCAGGGTGATGCGCAGTTCGTCCGCCCAGGGGCCCGAGTAGCGCTCGCTGACGCGGTCCAGCGCCTGCCGGAAGCCGAGGCCCGCGCTGACGACCACGGCGAGCACGTCGAGGAAGTCGGGCAGCGTGCGCTCGATGACGTCGCGCCGCTTGCGTACGGCCGCCCAGATGCCGACCTCCGCCCAGCCGTAGCCGAACGCGGCCAGCACCAGGGCGCCGACCCACTGGCCGGAGGTGAGCAGGGTGAGGGCGCCGCCGTAGCCGATGGCGGCGTAGACGGCGCGGCGGGCGGCGTAGCGGTCGATCGTCAGGCCACCGGGGTTGCCGGCGCGGTCGATCTTGCGGCGCTTGCTCTCCACCGCCCGCCGGCCCATCAGCTTCAGCACCAGCGGCGCGAACCGCATCCCGAGCCGGTCGATGAGCGAGCCGACGGGGCCGGTGCGGGTGGCGCCGACCTCCAGGGCCACCTGCAGGTCGGTGGGAAGCTTGACCTCGGCGCGGTAGACGCGGATGCCGGTGAGGACGCCGAAGACGGCGAGGCCGGCGGCGGCGGCGAGGAGGAGGCCGGCGGTTGCGTAGTCCATGTGCGTCCCGGCCCCTCAGACGTCGATCTTCGCGAGCCGGCGGATGAGCAGGATGGCCAGCGCGTACAGCCCGACGGCCACCAGCACCGCGCCCTGGCCGAGCGGCGAGGAGCCCATGCGCTCGATGGAGCCGGGCATCACCCGGTCGGTCAGCAGCAGGGTGCCGATGCCCATGACGGGCACCGTGTACGCGGTGAGGGTGACCTGCGACAGCTGGGTGCGCACCTCGCGGCGGGTCTCCTTGCGGTCGTTGAGGGTGCCGGTGAGGTTCCGCAGGGAGGCGACGACCTGGCCGCCGGCCTTGTTGGAGAGCACCAGGGTGGAGACGAGCACGGACAGCTCGCGCGACGGCAGCCGCGCGGCGAGGTCGCCGAGGGCGTCGTCGAGCGGCACGCCGACGGCGAGCTGGTCGGTGACCTTGGTCAGCTCCTCGCCGGCCGGCGCCTCCAGCTCCTCGGCGGCGAGGCCGAGCGCGGTGCGCAGGGCGAGGCCGGCCTGGGTGGCGTTGGCGAGGATGCGGGAGAGGTCGGGCAGCTGGTTGATGAACGCCTCGATGCGTTTCTGCCGCTGCCAGTTGAGGAAGGCGTGCGCGCACCACACCCCGATGAGCCCCGCGATCGGCCCGAAGAACGCGGCGAACAGGGCGTCGGCGAGCAGCCACAGCCCCGCGACGCCGGACACGACGTACACGGTGAACTCGCCCGGGGTGACGTCCAGCCCGGTGGTCGCGATGCGCCGCTCCAGGTACCGGCCGATCCGCGTCGGCCGCACCCGCCGGTCGACCTCCGCGAACCGGCGCCGGGGGCGGCGGTCGCCGGCGTCGGAGAGCCGGTCGAGCAGTTCGGCGCGGCGGGCGCGCCCGGAGGCGTAGACGGCGACGCCGCACACGGCGAGCGTGCCGGCGAGCAGCGACAGGCCGACGACGAGCGCGAACAGCTGCTGGCGGTCCATCACCTCGCCTCCCGCGTCTGCAGATGCCGCTCCGACGGCGCCACCCCGAACGCCGGCGGCACGGACTCGCCGGCGTAGAAGAGGCGGTCGCCGGTGCGCCGCGGCAGCGGCGAGAACTCGAACCGGCCGCGCACGATGCGGTCCGAGCTGATCGGCAGGGCGCGGAAGCGGCAGACGGACACCAGCTGGTAGACCTCCCGGCCGCGGGACGACAGCATGACGATCTCGTCGATCTTCCGGGTGCCGTCGGTGTGCCGCGCGAGCTGCACGATCACGTCGACGGCGGAGTTGATCTGGTCGCGCAGCGCCTCGAACGGCACCTCGACGTCCGACATCGACGCCAGCGTCTGCAGCCGCATCAGCGCGTCCTCGGCGGAGTTGGCGTGGACGGTGGCCAGCGACCCGTCGTGGCCGGTGGACATGGCCTGCAGCATGTCGAGCGTCTCGCCGCCGCGGACCTCGCCGACGATGATGCGGTCGGGGCGCATGCGCAGCGAGTTCCGTACGAGGTCGCGGATGGTGATCCGACCCTTGCCCTCGACGTTCGGCGGGCGCGACTCCAGCCGGATGACGTGCGACTGCTGCAGCTGCAGCTCGGCGGCGTCCTCGACGGTGATGATCCGCTCGTGCTCGGGGATGAGCCCGGACAGCGAGTTCAGCAGGGTCGTCTTCCCGGCGCCCGTGGCGCCGGAGACGATGACGTTGAACTTCGCCCGGACCAGGCCGGAGAGCAGCAGCAGCATGTGCTCGTCGAGGGTGCCGAGCCCGATCAGCTCGGCCATGGTGTACGCGCGCGGGAAGCGGCGGATCGTCAGCGTCGGCCCGGTCAGCGACAGCGGCGGGATGATGACGTTGACGCGCTCGCCGGTCGGCAGCCGGGCGTCGACCATCGGTGTCGACTCGTCGACGCGGCGGTTGACGGTGGAGACGATGCGTTCGATGGTCTGCATCAGCTGCTCGTCGGAGGCGAAGCGCAGCGGCAGCTGCTCGACCCGGCCGGCGCGCTCGACGTAGATGCGGTCGGGGCCGTTGACCATGATCTCGGTGACGCTCGGGTCCTCCAGCAGCGGCTCCAGGATGCCGAGGCCCAGCGCCTCGTCCACGACGCGGCGGATGAGCTGCCCGCGCTCGGCGGTGGAGAGCACCGGGCCCTCGCGGCTGAGGATGTGGCCGAGTACCCGCTCCAGCCGGGCGCGCCGCTCGGCGGGCGACAGCGCCGACATCTCGGCGAGGTCGATCTCCTCCAGCAGCTTGGCGCGGTAGGTGGGGACGAGGGTCTCGCCGTGGCCTTCGGCGGAGTGGTCGGGGGTGGTGATACGGGCCCGGAGGCTCATCGTCAGTCCTCCCCCCGCGGCATGGTCGAGCTGCGCTCCACCGAGCCGAAGTTGTCGACGCCGGGGATGACGGACGGGATCTCGACGGTGGCGGTGACGGTCACCTCGTCGTCGCCGCCGGAGACCGCGAAGCCGGCGTCCAGCCAGTCGCTGATCGACGCGGACCCGGCGGCGCCGGCGGACGAGGGCGGGTCGTCCAGGGACTCCATCCGCGCGGCGGCGCGGGCGGCGGTGCCGGCCTGCGAGGCGGTGTACGCGGCGAGGCCCAGTTGCACGGCGGCGAGCGCGATGAAGATGAGCACGGGCAGGAAGCCGATGTACTCGACGGCGACGGACCCCCGGTCCCCCCGCCGGGACGGCGAGCCCGGTGTGCCGCCGGCCGGCGCGCGGTGTTCGGCCCGAACGCCGGCCCGGGCGCGTGGCCGGGCGCCGCGGCGGGGGCGTGGGGCGGGCGGCTTCCGGCCCTCGGCGGGCCGCGCCGCGCGGTGCGTCCTCGTACGGGGTCTGCTGCGCACCCTCAGCCTCCCTCGTCCGTCGCGCCGGCGGTGCCGCTGACCGTGAACGGGAAGTCCACGCCGCCGGGGAAGAGGACCGGCACCTTCAGGTCGACGGTGGCGGTGGTGACGCCGTTCGACGAGCTGACCGACACCGAGGCGTCCCAGGCGTCCGGCAGGTCCTCCTCCGCCGCGGCGGCTGCGTCCTCTGCGGAGCCGCCGACGGCGGCGGCGCGGGCGGCCATGTCGGCGGCGTTGCCGGCGAGCGAGTAGGTGTAGCCGACGAGGACGAACTGCCAGACGACGACGAGGACCAGCGGGATCAGCGGCAGCGTGCCGGCGAACTCCACCGACACCTGCCCCCGGTCCCCCCAGCGCCGCCCGCGGCGGCCGGGCGCGGAGCCCGGCGCCGCGCCCGGAGCCCCGCCCGGACCGGGGGCAGGTGTCGGTGG
>NZ_BAAAPF010000148.1:0-16808 GCF_039531005.1 Streptomyces synnematoformans | reverse complement strand
GGGGGGGGGGGGGGGGGTGTGGCCTTGCGGCCTGCCGGGCGGGGCCGGCCCGGGCGACTCCGCCGGCCGTGCTGACCCCGCCGGCCCGCTGGCCGACGAGGGCGCGGACCGCGCCGAGGGCCGCGGCGGGTCCCGCGAAGGCCGCCTCGTCGTCGCCGTCGCCGATGCCGCCGCCGTACGGGACGCGGTGGTGCACGCGCTCGACCTGCCCTCGGAGGCGTTCTGGCGGCTGGACGTGCCGCCGCTGAGCGGCACCCAGCTGACCGGCCGCGCCGGCCGCTGGAGCCTGCGCTGCGGGACCCCGCTGGGCCAGGCACGGGCCCCGGACACGGCCGCGGGCCCGGCCCCGGACGCCGCCTGCCCCTCGTGATCCGGCGCGGGCGGGAATACCGCTCACCGCCGCGCCCGTTTGCGCCGTCATGCGAGTAGAGATCTGGTCCGACGTCGTCTGCCCCTGGTGCTACATCGGAAAGGCCCGGTTCGAGAAGGGCCTCGCCGCCTTCGCCGGCCGCGACGGCGTGGAGGTCGTGCACCGGTCGTTCGAGCTGGCCGCCGGGGCGCCCCGGGAGGCCGGGAAGAGCGTCGCCGAGGAGCTGAAGGCCAAGTACGGCGTCGACGACGCGCAGCTGCGGGCCATGGAGGAACGGGTCGGCGCCGCCGCCGCGGCCGAGGGGCTCGGCATGCGCCACGACCGGTTCTCCACCGGCACCTTCGACCTGCACCGCGTGCTGCACCTCGCCAGGGAGCGCGGCCTGCAGGACCGGCTGCTCGACGCGCTGTACGAGGCGAACTTCGCCCAGGCCCGCCCGATCAGCGAGGACGACACCATCGTCGACATCGCCGCCGGCGCCGGCCTCGACGCCGACGAGGTGCGCACGGTGCTCGCGGACGACACCGCCTACGCCGACGCGGTACGCGCCGACGAGAAGGAGGCCGCGGAGCTGGGCGCCACCGGGGTCCCGTTCTTCGTCATCGACCGCCGCTTCGCCGTCTCCGGCGGCCAGCCGGCGCAGGTCTTCACCCAGGCCCTGGAGCAGGCCGCCGCCGCGGGCGGGCTGCAGACCGTCGCGGCCGCCGGCGACGACGGCGCGGTCTGCACGGACGACGCCTGCGACGTCCCGTAGCCGACCGCCGCGGCGCGCGGCACGCAGCCGCAGCACGCCGAACGCACGACGCCGAAGCCTCCGCACCAGGCGGAGGCTTCGGCGTCGACGGCGGTGAGGACGGCCCGGGACGGCCGTGCTCCGCGCGTTACTTCACCGGCGTGAAGTCCCGCGCGCCGATGAACTCCGGGCGCCGCACGGGCGCCGCGAACGGCTCCACAGCCGCGTTCTCCATGCTGTTGAAGACGAGGAAGACGTTGCTGCGCGCGTACGGGGTGATGTTGTCGCCCGAGCCGTGCATGCAGTTGCAGTCGAACCAGGTCGCCGACCCGGCCGCGCCGGTGAACAGCTTGATGCCGTGCGCTTCCGCCATCTCCGTCAGCGCGCCGTCCGACGGCGTGCCGGCGTCCTGCATCTGCAGCGACTTCTTGTAGTTGTCCTTCGGCGTGGCGCCCGCGCAGCCGAGGAACGTCTTGTGCGATCCCGGCATGATCATGAGACCGCCGTTGGTCTCGTAGTTCTCCGTCAGAGCGATCGAGACCGACACGGTCCGCATGTTGGCCAGGCCGTCCTCGGCGTGCCAGGTCTCGAAGTCCGAGTGCCAGTAGAAGCCGCTGGCCCCGAACCCGGGCTTGACGTTGATCCGGCTCTGGTGGATGTACACGTCGGAGCCGAGGATCTGCCGCGCCCGGTGCAGGACGCGCTCGTCGCGCACCAGCTCCGCGAAGACCTCGCTGATCTTGTGGATCTCGAAGATGGAGCGTACGGACTGAGTGCTGGCCTCGACGATGGCGCGCTCGTCGGCGCGGATCTGCGGGTCGGCGACGAGCCGGTTCAGCTCCGCCCTGTACGTCTCCACCTCCTCCGCCGAGATCAGCTGGTCGACCGTCAGGAAGCCGTTGCGCTCGTAGCCCTCCAGTTCCCAGGGCGGGATGGGCCCGTCGGCGCCCGGTTCCGACCAGACCACCGGGTCCTGACGGGGCGTGCTCACTTCTTCAGCGCCGCGCGTCGGGTAGAGGTCGGTGACAGTCGGGGTGGCCATGGTTCTCAGTCCTCCTCGGTCAGCAGTGGGTACACGCCGTTTTCGTCGTGGTCTTCGCGGCCCGTGACCGGCGGGTTGAAGACGCAGATGCAGCGGAAGTCCTGCTTGATCCGCATCGTGTGCTTCTCGTGCCCGTCCAGCAGGTACATCGTGCCCGGCGTGATGACGTGCTTCTCGCCGGTTTCGTCGTTGGTGAGTTCGGCTTCGCCCTCGACGCAGACGACGGCCTCGATGTGGTTGGCGTACCACATGGAGGTCTCGGTGCCCGCGTAGAGCACGGTCTCGTGGAGGGAGAAGCCGACGCGCTCCTTGGCGAGCACGATGCGCTTGCTCTCCCAGGTCCCCGATGCCGACTTGATATGCCGGTCGGTTCCCTCAAGCTCCTTGAAGGATCGGACGATCACGGGTTTTCTGTGCCTTTCTCTCGGGTGGTCGGGGGGCTCGGTCGGCGGTCTTTCCGGCGTGTACGCGTCCGCGGGCCGGGACGGGTCCGGGCGGCGGCGTCAGGCGGTCTCGCGGACCGCCCGGGCCAGCGTGCGCAGTCCCTCGTCCAGGTCGTCCGGCGTCGTCGTCAGCGCGGGCAGCAGCTTGACCACCTCGCTCTGCGGGCCCGAGGTCTCCAGGACGAGCCCCAGTTCGAAGGCGCGCCGGCAGACGCGGGTGGCGCGGGCCGGGTCGGGGAACTCCAGGCCCCACACCATCCCGCGGCCGCGGTACGTGGCGTCGGCGTCCGCGTGCTCCGCGCAGATCGCGAGCAGCGCCTGCTCGATCTGCTCGCCGCGGGCGAGGGTCTGCTTCTCCATCTGGCCGTCGGCCCAGTACGTGTCGAGCGCCGCGGTGGCGGTGACGAACGCCGGGTTGTTGCCGCGGAACGTGCCGTTGTGCTCGCCCGGCTCCCAGACGTCCAGCTCCGGCTTGAACAGCGTGAGCGACATCGGCAGGCCGTAGCCGCTGATGGACTTGGACAGCGTGACGATGTCCGGCGTGATGCCCGCGTCCTCGAAGGAGAAGAAGGCGCCGGTGCGGCCGCAGCCCATCTGGATGTCGTCGACGATGAGCAGCATGTCGCGGCGTTTGCACAGCTCCGCGAGGCCGCGGAGCCACTCGGCGCGGGCGACGTTGATGCCGCCCTCGCCCTGGATGGTCTCGACGATGACGGCGGCGGGCTTGTTGAGCCCGGAGCCCTGGTCCTCCAGCAGCCGCTCGAACCACAGGAAGTCCGGGACCTGGCCGTCGAGGTAGTTGTCGAACGGCATCGGGGTGCCGTGCACCAGCGGGATGCCGGCGCCGGCGCGCTTGAAGGCGTTGCCGGTGACGGCGAGCGAGCCCAGCGACATGCCGTGGAAGGCGTTGGTGAACGAGACGATGGCCTCGCGGCCCTTGACCTTGCGCGCCAGCTTCAGCGCGGCCTCGACGGCGTTGGTGCCCGTCGGCCCCGGGAACATGACCTTGTATGGCAGGTCGCGGGGGCGCAGGACGACGTTCTGGAAGGTCTCCAGGAACGCGCGCTTGGCGGTGGTGGCCATGTCCAGGCCGTGCACGATGCCGTCGCGCTCCAGGTAGTCGAGCAGGGCGCGCTTGAGCACGGCGTTGTTGTGTCCGTAGTTGAGCGATCCGGCGCCGGCGAAGAAGTCGAGGTAGGTGTGGCCGTCCTCGTCGTACAGATAGCTGCCCTGGGCCCGGTCGAAGACCGCGGGCCAGCCACGGCAGTAGCTGCGCACCTCCGACTCCAGGGTCTCGAAGACGCTCAGGGCGGGCGGTGTGATGGTCACAGCATTCTCCTGGGAGATGATCCGGTGTACGGGGGGTACGAAGGGTGGGGCCGTCAGCCCGCGAGGGGGCCGATGCGGTACAGCAGCTCGGGCTCGTGTCCGTCCGGGAAGTGCTCCCCGCGGAACAGTACGTCGCGGTCGACGGCGGCGCCGTGGCGGCGCGCGTACGAGCGGAAGAGCTGGTCGGAGGCGGAGTTGTCCGGGGTGATGGTCGTTTCGAGGCCCCGTATGCCGCGGTCCTGCAGCGCGCGCTCGGTCAGTCCGTCGAGCAGCGCGCCGGCAAGGCCGCGGCCGCGGAAGGCGGCGTCGACGGCGATCTGCCAGACGACGAGGGTCTCCGGCCGCACCGGCCGGATGTAGCCGGTGACGAAGCCGACCGGGGCGCCGTCCGAGTCCCGCGCCACGGCGCTGGTGTCGGCGAAGTCGCGACACCACAGCAGGTAGCTGTACGAGGAGTTGAGGTCCAGCGACCCGGAGTCGCGTGCGATGCGCCAGATTGCGGCGCCGTCCTCGATTCGTGGGGTGTCCAGCCGGACACCCGCCTCGTCTGCAGCCGCGGAACGGGATTTATCGGGAGGGCCTGCTAGGTCTGCTTGTGCGGCAGTCATGCATATTGAATTTACCTAGCGGAAATTGAAATCGCACGGCCGGTAGGGGTTACAAAAGGGACGTGGATATGTTATCCGCGGGCACGCGCGAGCGCGCGAAGCGAAGGCGGTATGCCCGGTATTTCACGGAATACCCGGGGGTGTGTGACGTCCGGAACGCAAATGTAACGGATTGATAACGACTGTGTCCGCTGTCCGGATTGAGAAGGTTGACTGGCCGAAAAATTGCCTGGTTTACCTTGCCGGGAAGCGGGCAGAAGATGACGGGAAAATCATCGTTGCCACGCGACGATAAACTGTCGTTAAGCATCCGTCAATGCCTCACACACCGTGGTCACCCCTTCGCGTGAACGTATCCGCGGTACGCCCCGGAGATCATCCGGGAGGGGCGTTTGGCTAGGGTTCCCCTATGAGCGAGGGGCCCGTTCTGCGCGTGCGGGGCCGGATGCTGACCGGCCGCGAGGAGATCCGCGACGAGCTGTGGGTGGTGGGCGGACGCGTCACTTTCACGCCGCCGGCCGCCGCACGGGACGTCGTCGACGTCCACGGCTGGGCGCTGCCCGGGCTCGTCGACGCGCACTGCCACGTCGGGCTCGACGCGCACGGCGCCGTGGACGCCGCCACCAGCGAGAAGCAGGCCGGCGCCGACCGCGACGCCGGCGCCCTGCTGCTGCGCGACGCGGGCTCCGCCGCCGACACCCGGTGGATCGACGACCGCGACGACCTGCCGCGGATCATCCGCGCCGGCCGCCACATCGCCCGTACCCGCCGGTACATCCGCAACTACGCCCACGAGATCGAACCGTCCGACCTCGTCGCGTACGTCGCCCGCGAGGCCCGCCGCGGCGACGGCTGGGTCAAGCTCGTCGGCGACTGGATCGACCGCGACGCCGGCGACCTCCGCCCCTGCTGGCCGCGCGAGGCGCTGGCCCCCGCCATCGCCGAGGCGCACCGCCTCGGCGCCCGCGTGACCGCCCACTGCTTCGCCGAGGACTCGCTGCGCGACCTGGTCGAGGCGGGCATCGACTGCATCGAGCACGCCACGGGGCTCACCGAGGAGACCGTCCCGCTGTTCGCCGAGCGCGACGTCGCCATCGTCCCCACGCTGGTCAACATCGCGACGTTCCCGCGGCTCGCGGCGGGCGGCCGGGGCAGGTTCCCGCGCTGGGCCGACCACATGCTCCGGCTGCACACCCGCCGCTACGACACCGTGCGGGCCGCCTACGACGCCGGGATCCCCGTCTACACCGGCACCGACGCCGGCGGCTCGCTGGCGCACGGGCTGGTCGGGCAGGAGGTGGGCGAGCTGGCCGCCGCCGGGATCCCGGCGGCCGACGCCGTCTCGGCGGCGACCTGGGGCGCCCGGGAGTGGCTCGGGCGGCCGGGGCTGACGGAGGGCGCGCCGGCGGACCTCGTCGTGTACGACGCGGACCCGCTGGCCGACGTGCGGGTGCTGACGGCGCCGCGGCGGATCGTGCTGCGGGGCCGGATCGTCGGCTGAGGGCCGGGAGCCGGGGGCGGTTCCCGGGGTCCGATGCGCCCGATGGGGTGAACGAACGCAGAGTGGCGGTGTCGTCACCCGAGGTCCGTGTGCCCGCTGGCCGGTCTCGGGCGCGGCGGGCGACGGCGGGGCCGCGCCCCGCGCCGCAGTCGCTCAGTGCGCCGGCGCGCCGGGGGGCAGGAACGGCAGGTCGCCGGGCGCGCCCGACTCGATCAGCCGCAGCAGCGCCTTGGTGTCCGCGTGCTCCTCGATCAGATCCCCCAGCCGCTCCAGCTGCTCCTCCCGCAGCCCCGCGAACGACGTGTCCGGCGCCGGCACGAACGACCGCCCCGCGTCCGCCGCCACGCGGCGCAGGAACGCCCGCCGGAAGCCGTCGTTCTCCAGCGCCCCGTGCCAGTGCGTCCCCCACACCTGCCCCACCCGGCACCCGGCCAGGAACGGCTCGCCGCCCAGCACGTCCGCGACCCCGTGGTGGATCTCGTACCCCGCCACCGGCTCGCCCAGCGCCGTCCCCGCCGGCCGGCCCAGCGTCTTGGCCGCCGCGAACGTCACCCGTACCGGCAGCAGCCCCAGCCCGTCGACCGCACCGGCCGGCCGCGCCTCCACGCCCTCCGGATCGCTGATCCGCTCGCCCAGCAGCTGGAACCCGCCGCAGACGCCCAGCACCGGCCGCCCCTGCGCCGCCCGCCGCGCCACCACCGCGTCGAGCCCTCGTTCCCGCAGCCAGGCGAGCGCCCGCGCCGTGCCCCGCGTCCCCGGCAGCACCACCAGGTCCGCGTCCGCCAGCTCCGCCGGCCGGTCGGTGAACTGCACGGCGACGCCCGGCTCCGCGGCCAGCGCGTCCACATCGGTGAAGTTCGACATCAGCGGCACCGGAACCACCGCGACCCGCAGCACCTCCGCCCCGTGCGGCGGCTGCGCCGGCAGGTCCCGTATCCGCCCGCGCAGCGACAGCCGCAGCCCGTCCTCCTCGTCGATGCCGAGCCCGTGCCGGTACGGCAGCACGCCCAGCGTCTGCCGCCCCGTCAGCCCGCGGAGCATCGCAAGCCCCGGCTCCAGCAGCGAGACGTCGCCGCGGAACTTGTTGACCAGAAAGCCGGCGACCAGCCGCTGGTCCGCCTCGCTCAGCAGCGCGGTGGTGCCGAAGAACGAGGCGAAGACTCCGCCCCTGTCGATGTCGCCGACGACCACGACGGGCAGCCGCGCCGCCCGCGCCAGGCCCATGTTGACGATGTCGCTGTGCCGCAGGTTGATCTCCGCCGGGCTGCCCGCGCCCTCGCAGATCACCGCGTCGTACGTGTGCCGCAGCTGCTCCAGGCAGTCTGTGACCGTGTCGAACAGCGCCCGCTGCCGCTCGCCGTGGTAGCCCGCCGCGCTCAGCTCGGCCACCGGCCGGCCCAGCACCACGACCTGGCTGCGCGCCTCGCCGCCCGGCTTCAGCAGCACCGGGTTCATCAGCGCGCTGGGCTCGGTGCGAGCCGCCGCCGCCTGCATGGCCTGGGCCCGCCCGATCTCGGCGCCCTCGCGGGTGACGTACGAGTTGAGCGACATGTTCTGCGCCTTGAAGGGCGCCACGGAGATGCCGCGCCGGGCCAGCCAGCGGCAGATGCCGGCGGTGACGACGCTCTTGCCGGCGTCCGACGTCGTGCCGGCGACCAGCAGCCCGCCGGCCCGTGCCGTCACTTGACGATCAGATAGATCCCGTAGGCCACCGCTGCTGCGCACAGCGTGAAGCATACGTACGCGCCCGCCCTGGCCAGCGGGGTGGGGGCGGTCTCCGTACCCGCGGAGCCGTCCTCGCCCCCGGGCTCCGTCCTCGGCGCCAGGCCGACGATGCCGACGGTGAAGAGGCCCACGAGCGCCACGGTCGTGACGAGGCTCACGCCGAAGACCTCGCCGAGTGCTGCCCAGTCGATGTCCATGCTGCTTCCGTACCTAGTCGGTCAGGGGGTCGGTCAGAGGGAGGAGCCCGGCCGGTCAGACCGTGGCCTGCGACGCGGGTCCGGACGTGGTCCTCGGCGTCGGGATGGTCACCGGCTCCACCGCCTCGTCCGCGGTGAGCGCCAGGCCGGTCGCCGGGTCCACGTCGTTGACGTTGGCGTGGTCGACCCGGTTGCGGCGCGAGGCGGCCCAGATCGTCGCGCAGGCGGCGATGCCGAGGACCGCGACCGTCACCACGCCCCAGTCGCCCCGGTCGGCGAGGAACGCCGACGCCCCGGCGATCAGCCCCGCGCCCGGCAGCGTCAGCCCCCACGCCGCGACCATCCGCCCGGCCGTGCCCCAGCGCACCACGCCGCCCTTCCTGCCCAGGCCAGAGCCCATGATCGAGCCGGAGCAGACCTGGGTGGTGGACAGGGCGAAGCCCAGGTGCGAGGAGGCGAGGATCACCGTGGCCGAGCTGGTCTGGGCGGAGAAGCCCTGCGGCGGCTGGATGTCGGTGAGGCCCTTGCCCATGGTGCGGATGATGCGCCAGCCGCCGAGGTACGTGCCCAGCGCGATGGCGAGGGCGGCGGAGACGATGACCCAGGTGGGCGGGTCGGAGTCGGGGGCCAGGGAGCCGCCGGCGATCAGCGCCAGGGTGATGACGCCCATCGTCTTCTGCGCGTCGTTGGTGCCGTGGGCGAGGGAGACCAGCGCGCCCGAGGTGATCTGGCCGGCCCGGTAGCCCCGGGCCGTCTGGCTCGCGGAGCGGCGGGCGCCCAGCCGGTAGGTCAGCCGGGTCGCGAACGCGGCGGCCATGCCCGCGACCAACGGCGCGGCGACGGCGGGGATGAGGATCTTCATGGCGATGGCGTCCATGTGCACGCCGCCCCAGCCGACGGAGACGAGCGTCGCGCCGACGAGGCCGCCGAAGAGGGCGTGCGAGGAGCTGGAGGGCAGCCCGGCGAGCCAGGTCAGCAGGTTCCAGACGATCGCGCCCACCAGACCCGCGAAGATCACTTCGGGCCGGATGCCGGACCCTTCGTCGATGATGCCGCCGGAGATGGTCTTGGCGACCTCCACGGAGAGGAAGGCGCCGACGAGGTTGAGGACTGCGCTCATCGCCACCGCGGTCTTGGGCTTCAGCGCCCCGGTGGAGATGGTGGTGGCCATGGCGTTGGCGGTGTCGTGGAACCCGTTCGTGAAGTCGAACACCAGGGCGGTGACAACGACGACTCCGATGATGAGAGAGAGGTGTTCCATGTACCCAAGCAATCCGCTCGAAGGTCGGGGGCCGTGAGGAACGTAAGTACTCCGAGTGAACGCAAGGTGAACTTGGCCGGACGGGGTGGTGACGGGGGCGAATGGGTGTCGCAATACCGTCGGCCGACCGCTTCATACGCAGGTCATGGGGAGGATACTGGTGCGTCACGCGTGGCGTGAGCTGATTCGGACGGCCCGGCGGATGTCCACCGAAGGACTGGTGGTCGGAACCTCGGGCAACGTCTCCGCACGGGTGGGCGACCGTCTGCTCATCACACCGACCGGCGTGCCCTACGACGAGCTGGGAGACGACGACCTCGTCGCCGTCGACCTCCGCGGGCGGCAGACGGACGGCACGCTCCGGCCCACGAGCGAACTGCCCATGCACCTCGCGGTCTACGGGAGCACCCCGGCCCGCGCCGTGGTGCACACCCACGCCGTGCACGCGACGGCCGTCTCCACGCTCGTGCCGGAGCTGCCGGCCGTCCACTACGCCACCGCCGCCCTCGGCGGCGCGGTGCGCGTCGCCCCCTACGCGCTGTACGGGACGGAGGAGCTGGCCGCGGGCATGCTGCGGGCGCTGGCCGGCCGGTCGGCGTGCCTGCTGCAGAACCACGGCACGGTCGCCTACGGCGACGACCTGGCGCAGGCGTACGACCGGACCGCGCAGCTGGAGTGGATGTGCCGGGTGTGGCTGGCGGCGCGCTCGGTGCCGGGCCTGAGCCCGTCGCTGCTGTCGGCGGGGCAGCTGGAGGAGGCGGCGGAGCGGCTGAAGGGCTACGGCCAGCCGTGAGCCGGGGCGCGGGCGCGTGACCCGGGCGGGCCCGCGCACTGGCAGCGGCGGGAACGGCCGCGGACAATGACCGGGATGCGTATCACACCGGCCGCCGCCGCCGTGACCAGCCTCCTCGCCGCCGGGCTCGGCGCCGGCGCCGCCGCCGTGGCCGCCGCCCGCTACGGCTCCCGGGCCGCCCTGCGGCCCGCGCCCGACGGCCCCGTCGGCTTCGGCGGTACCCGGCTGCGGGTGGTCGCGGCGGCCGGCGGCCGGGTCACCCTCGCGCCCGCCTCGGCGCCCGCCCTGCTCCCCGAGACGTACGGCCTGGCCGGCGACGGGGTGCACGCCGTCGCCGGCCCGCTGCTGCGCTCGGAGTCGCGGCCGGGCGGTCAGCTCGTCCGCACCCTGGAGCGCGTCACGTACGGCAGCCTCGACGCCGGCACGCGGGTGCGGCTGACGCCGAAGGTGTACGCGGGCACCCCGCGCTCGGCGCTCGGCATCGCGTACGAGGACGTCGCCGTCGACGGCCCGCTGGGGCCGCTGCCCGCGTGGTACGTTCCGGGCGCCCGCGGCACCTGGGTCATCGCCGTCCACGGCCTCGGCGACACCCGCGAACAGGCCCTGACCGCCCTGCCGTTGCTGCACGGTCTTGACCTGCCGGTGCTCGCCCCCGCCTACCGCGGCGACCCCGGCGCCCCGCCGCCCCCCGACGGCCGCGGCGGCCTCGGCCGCACCGAGTGGCCCGACCTCGACGCCGCGCTCCGCTGGGCGCTGCGCCCCGGCGCCCGGCGCGTGGTGCTGTACGGCTGGTCCGCCGGCGCCGCCATGGCGCTGGCCACGGCGGTGGCGTCCGCGGCGGCGAACAGCGTCGCGGGGCTGGTGCTGGACTCGCCGGTCCTCGACTGGCGCGCCGCGGTGCGCGCCCTGGCCGGCCGCTCCGGCCCGCCCGGACGGCTGGCGCTGCCGGACCCGCTGCGCGGTCTGGCGGTGCTGGCGGCCGGGGAGTTCGGGGAGTTGGCCACCCCGCTCGCCGTACCGGACGCGCCGACGCTGATCCTCCAGGGCCGGGCGGACGACGTCGCCCCGCTCGCCGCCGCCCGGGCGTTCGCGGCCCGCGGCGGCGACCGGCTGCTGCTCCGCGAGGTCCCCGACGGCCGCCACGCGGCGCTGTGGAACGCCACCCCGCACGCGTACGAGGACACCCTGCGCCGCTTCCTGACCCCGCTGCTCTAGGGCCTGCCGCCCGGGTTCCGAGCCCCGCCCGGCGGGCTCCGCGCACGTCCCGCCAACCCCCGGATTGGGCTTTCGCCGCCCCACCGGCGAGACTTGGTGCGTGATGGCGCACCGTTCGCACCACCCGCCGCTCCGCCTCGTCCCCAGGCAGCCCCGCCGCGAGATGGCCGCCGCCGCCCGCCGGGCCGTCGTCGACCGGGCCCTGCGCCCCGCGCCGCGGCCCCCGGAGGGTATCGCCGCGCCCCGGGTGCTCGCCGGCCACGCCCGGACCCTGCTCGCCGAGGCGGTGCGGGTCGCCCGGTGGGCGGAGGGCCGGGCCCGGCCCTGGACCGAGGCACCGCGGGCCGAGTGGGACCGGGCCCGGCTCGCCGGCCTGGTCGAGGTGCAGGGCGCGTACGCCCGCCCGGCCTGGCGGCTGCGGGCCTGGGACCGCGACGAGCGCGCCGTGCTCCGCGGCTGGGTCGCGCTCTTCGACGCCTGGTCGCTGGCCCACCCCCCGCCCGCGCCGCTGGCCCACGACTCCGTCGCCCTCGGCGACGCCGTCGAGGCCATGCCGCAGATGCTCGCCCTGCTCCACCTCACCGGCGGCCCCGTGCGCGTACCCGCCCTGCTCGACCTCCTCGGCCAGCGCGTCGAGGAACTGCGCACCGAGCGCTGCGAGGTGGCGTACGGCAGCGAGGGCACCCCCGTGCCGGGCCGGGCCGCCGCGCCGCCGGCGGCCCGGACGCCGGACGCGGAGCTGGCCGGGCTGCTGCCGGAGCTGCTGGACTGGGCGCTGGAGGCGTTCGCCTCCGTGGGGGCGCTGACCCGCGAGGGCGCCGAGGTGTCGCTGACCCCGCTGGGCCACTGGGCCGTGTGGATGAAGATCGAGCAGATCTGCATCGCCGCCCAGGGCCCCGAGGGGCACATCGAGAAGCCCGCGGAGGCGATGCTCCGCAGCTGCGCGGGGCTGACCCCGGGGCCGGCGCGCGCCGAGTACCGCGCGTGGCTGGCGGCGCGGCCCGCGGGCAGCGCGGTCGCGGAGCTGCTGGAGGTGGCGCGCGGCGACGACGCGCTGCTGCGCGGGCTGGCGTTCGAGGCGCTGCGGACGGTGGGCGCGGCCGCGGAGAGCGCGGTGCGCCAGGCGTGCGACGAGCCGATGCTGCGGCCGTACGCGCTGCTGTGGCTGGCGGAGCAGGAGGGCGGCGACGCGGACGAGGCGCTGGGCGTGCTGAGCCGCCGGGAGGCGACCTGGCTGTGGGTCGACACCGCCGCCGCGGTCGCCGACCACGGCGAGGGGAGCCTGCTCGTACGGCATCTGGAGTCCGCGGTGCAGGGCAGCGTGCCGGCGCTGCTGGCCGAGGTGGGCGACGCGGGGCATCCGCGCACGGTCCAGGTGCTGGTCGCGCTCGCCGCCGCGCACCCGGACCCGGCGGTGGCCAAGGCCGTCCGCCGGGCCGCCTTCCGGGTGCACACCGGCGGGGCGTGAGCGCGGCCCCGGGCAGGACGCGGACGCGGCGGGCCGGGGGCCCCGCCTCCGCGCCCGCCTCCGCCTCAGCCGAGGGCGGGCGCGTACGTGCCGAAGCTCCAGATGTTGCCCTCGTGGTCCCGCGCCATGTAGTCCCGCGAACCGTAGTCCTGGTCGGTCGGCGGCATCACGATCTCCACGCCGTGCGCCACGGCCTGCCGGTGGTGCGCGTCCACGTCGGTCACGACCACGTACACCCCGGACGGGCCGGCGCCGCGCATCGCCTCGTCGAACCGCCCGCCCCTGTCCTTCGAGCCCAGCATCACCATCCCGTTGCCCTGGGCCAGCTCCGCGTGCACCACGGTGCCGTCCTCGCCCTCGTACACCGCCACCTCCCGGAAGCCCAGCCCCTCGGTCAGCAGCCGGACGGCCGCCTGGGCGTCGCGGTACAGCAGGGTCGGAAAGACGGTGGGGTTGCTCTCGCTGCCGGGCATGCCGCTCACGTCCTCTCGGTGGCTCTACGGGCAGTCTGGCACCGGCCGCCGGCACCGGCAGCCCGGCGGCGCCCACTCCGCCGCGGGGCCGGGGGTGCGGCGGGACAAACGGGTTGCGGCCCCCGATACACTGGCCGCATGGCCACTCTCCACGTGCATGAGGCGGGGTAGCGCGTCCGCACCCTCCCTGCCGCCGTCCACCCTGCCTGCCCTGGAGAACTTCCGTGATCACCGCCACCGGCCTGGAGCTGCGCGCCGGCGCCCGCGTCCTCCTCGAATCCGCCACCTTCCGCATCGCCAGGGGCGACCGCATCGGCCTCGTCGGCCGCAACGGCGCCGGCAAGACGACCCTCACCAAGGTCCTGGCCGGCGAGGGCCAGCCCGCCGCCGGCGCCGTCACCCGCGGCAGCACCGTCGGCTATCTGCCGCAGGACCCGCGCACCGGCGACCTCGACGTCCTCGCCCGCGACCGCATCCTCTCCGCGCGCGGCCTCGACACCGTCATCCGCAAGATGCGCGAGGACGAGCAGCGCATGGCCGGCGGCCAGGGCGCCACCCGCGAGAAGGCCATGCGGCGCTACGAGCGCATGGAGACCGAGTTCCTCACCAAGGGCGGGTACGCCGCCGAGGCCGAGGCCGCCACCATCGCCGCCAGCCTCGGGCTGCCCGACCGGGTCATGGGCCAGCCGCTCCACACGCTCTCCGGCGGCCAGCGCCGCCGCGTGGAGCTGGCGCGGATCCTCTTCTCCGACTCCGAGATCCTGCTGCTGGACGAGCCGACGAACCATCTCGACGCCGACTCCGTCATCTGGCTGCGGGACTACCTGAAGACGTACCACGGCGGCTTCGTCGTCATCTCCCACGACGAACAGCTCGTCGAGACCGTCGTCAACAAGGTCTTCCTGCTCGACGCCAACCGCGCCCACATCGACGTCTACAACATGGGCTGGAAGCTCTACCTCGCCCAGCGCGAGGCGGACGAGAAGCGCCGCCGCCGCGAGCGCGCCAACGCCGAGAAGAAGGCCGCCGCGCTCAACGCGCAGGCCGACAAGATGCGCGCCAAGGCGACCAAGGCCACCGCCGCGCAGAACATGGCCCGCCGCGCCGAGCGGCTGCTCTCCGGCCTGGAGGACGAGCGGCAGGCCGACAAGGTGGCGCGGCTGCGGTTCCCCGACCCGGCCCCGTGCGGCAAGACCCCGCTGACCGCCGCGGGGCTGTCGAAGACGTACGGCTCGCTGGAGGTCTTCACCGACGTCGACCTCGCCGTCGACAAGGGCTCCCGCGTCGTCATCCTCGGCCTCAACGGCGCGGGGAAGACCACGCTGCTGCGGCTGCTCGCCGGCGTCGAGGAGCCGGACACCGGCGCGGTCACCCCCGGCCACGGCCTCAAGCTCGGCTACTACGCGCAGGAGCACGAGACCCTCGACCCGGACCGCTCGGTGCTGGAGAACATGGCCTCGGCCGCGCCCGACATGGACGCCGTCGAGATGCGCAAGGTGCTCGGCTCGTTCCTCTTCTCCGGCGACGACGTCGACAAGCCCGCCGGCGTGCTCTCCGGCGGCGAGAAGACCCGGCTCGCGCTGGCCACCCTCGTCGTCTCCTCGGCCAACGTGCTGCTGCTCGACGAGCCCACCAACAACCTCGACCCGGCCAGCCGCGAGGAGATCCTCGGCGCGCTGCGCACCTTCACCGGCGCCGTCGTCCTCGTCACCCACGACGAGGGGGCGGTGGACGCGCTGGAGCCGGAGCGGATCATCCTGCTGCCGGACGGCGTGGAGGACCTGTGGAACGCGGACTACGCCGACCTGGTAGCGCTTGCTTGATCACCTCCGGCTGAATCATTCGGCTCATGCGTGATCCATCATCTGAGTGAGTGGTGCTCGTACCACGGTGTGGCGCCTGGTCACCGGGCGTGCGGTGGCGGCTACGTGCGACGTCGCCGCACGCCCGGTGACCAGGCGCCACGTCACCGCCCCTGACCTGCCCAATCACGGGACGCGTCGGCCCTGCCCGGCCCGCGCGGCGGCTCGGAGTGCGCGGCTCCGTCGATCCGCGGCGGGAGCCGGGGGGAAAACCTCGTGCCGCGGACCTTGCCGAATGGGTGGCCAGGACGCGATAAAGGGGTGATCATGAGAGTCCAGAGCGCACTTCCGTACGAGGAGGCACGGGTGGCCGAGACTCTGAAGAAGGGCAGCCGGGTTACCGGCGCCGCGCGCGAAAAGCTCGCGGCTGACCTGAAGAAGAAGTACGACTCCGGGGCTAGTATCCGGGCGCTGGCCGAAGAAACGGGCCGCTCCTATGGATTCGTGCACCGGATGCTCAGCGAATCCGGCGTGACCCTGCGCGGTCGCGGCGGTGCGACGCGAGGCAAGAAGGCGTCGTCCTGACGGGACTGCCGCGGCTGCCGTGACCGGCGCCCCGGCCCCGCACGGGCACCCGGCCGGTCCGTCGGACCGGCCGGGTGGTTACTGTTCGGTATATGACAGAGCTGCTGAACAGAGACGGCGTACGACTCGCCCTGGAGGGCGAGGACGGATCGCTGGCCACGGTGACCCTCGACCGCCCCGAACGGCGCAACGCGCAGTCGCCCGCCATGTGGCGGGCGCTCGCCGCCGCGGGGCGGGAACTCCCCGGCAGCGTCCGCGTGGTGGTCCTGCGCGCCGAGGGCAAATCCTTCTCCGCCGGCCTCGACCGGCAGGCATTCACCCCCGACGGCTTTCCGGACGAGCCGTCATTCCTTGAGCTGGCCCGCTATTCCGACGGCGACCTCGACGCCGTCATCGCCGAATACCAGGAGGCGTTCACCTGGTGGCGGCGGAATGACATCGTTTCCCTCGCGGCGGTGCAGGGACATGCGATTGGCGCGGGTTTTCAGCTGGCGCTCGGCTGTGACCTGAGGGTGTGCGCGGACGACGCGCAGTTCGCGATGCGGGAGACCTCGCTCGGACTGGTGCCCGATCTCGCCGGAACCCGCCCGCTCGTTCAACTCGTCGGATATGCACGCGCGTTGGAGATGTGCGTCACCGGACGGTTCGTGCACGCGGAGGAGGCCGAGCGGGCGGGCCTGGCGAACCTCGTCGTCCCGGCGGCGGAGCTGCGCGCGGCGGCCGGGGACCTGGCGGCGGCGCTGCTGGCGGCGCCACGCGACGCGGTGATCGAGACGAAGGCGCTGCTGCGGGAGGCCGCGGGCCGGACGGACGACGAGCAGCGGGCGGCGGAGCGCGCGGCACAGGGCCGCAGGCTGCGGGACCTGGCGGGGCTGGGGGAGTAGCGGGCTCGGCCGGAGCCGGGAGCCGGTGTGGTCGTGACGGGCGGGTGCGGTCGCGGCCGGAGAGCATGCCGGTGATGAGGACCGTGACACGGTCTGCTCGGGGAGGCCGACCGCCAGCCGTACCGTCAGCGGATGTCGGTGATGAGGACCGTGACGGTCGCGGCGGGGGGCGTCGCCGGTGTCGCCGCGGCGATTCGGGCGCGTACGGCGACGGCGACGTCGAGCGCGCGGTACCCGGCGTCGGTGACGGCCCGTACCTCGGTGTGGCCGCCGTCCGTGCGGACCTCGGCGTCGAGCAGCCCGGGCACGTCCGGGGCGCCGGCGGGCCGACCGCCGGCCGGCCCGCCGGGCTTGTACGGACCCGGCGGGCCCGGCGGAT
>NZ_BAAAPF010000147.1:0-16954 GCF_039531005.1 Streptomyces synnematoformans | reverse complement strand
GACCTCCGCAACGGCCGGGGCGGGGGCGGGGCCGGCGGCGGGCGCGGCGGCTTCGCCCGCGGAAGCCTGCGGCGCGGTCAGACCGCACGCGGTCAGCGCGGCGGCCGCGGCGGTGATGCGCATCGTGGTTCCCCTGGAGATGGGCATGTGTGTCCTGCCTTTCCTTCCTTGCGCGCTGTGGTCCGCGCGTTCGTGTCAGCCGGCGGGGCCGCGCGCGGCGTCGGCGCCGGCCACCCGGGCCCGGCCGCGCGCGTCCCCCGACGTGCGTGCGTGGGTACGCCGCTACTCGAAGTACGAGGCGGTCGTGCAGTGCCCGCCGTCCGGATTGACCCCGGGACTGTCGAGCAGGTCGATGTCCCAGGGGTTGCTGGCCTGGCCGGAGGTGTCCGTGCACCGGCCGTACGGGCTGTCCCCGCCGGTCGGTTTCGTGAACGTGTAGTAGTCACCGCGCCGGGCGGGCGCCGCGGAGCCGGCGGGCCGGCCGTCCAGACCGGCCGCCCGGCCGTTGACGTACAGGTACTGGTCCGGCATGTAGCTGGAGCGGAGCAGTTCGTCCGCGCCGGGCTCGCGGACACTGCCGTCGGCGCAGGACCAGAAGTGCAGCTCCTGCCAGATCGGCGGTGCGTGGGCGAACAGCCCGCTGTCGTTGAAGAAGTAGTTGGTGATGTCGGCGGCCACCAGCCACACCTCCGGTGCCACGTCGTGGTGGAACTGGAGCTCCGATGCCCAGTTGCCGACGGACTGGTCGAGCCAGGCGCCGTCGCTCACCGCCACCCGGTAGCCGATCGAGCCGCCGGAGGTGTACTGAACGGCCACGCAGTCGGCCGGTGCGGTGTCCGAGGCCGGCTGCCCGGCGTCGGTGATCGACACCGGGCCGCTCGCGGTGGGTTCGTAGGCGCGGCCGGGAATGGCGCCGGTGAGGTTGGTGCTGGTACGGGTCTCGGTGCCGGTGTGCTCGTTGAGGTCGACGGCGGTGAAGTCGAGGTTCGGCGCCGGTATCCCGTAGTCCTCCTCGACGGCGGCGAAGGTGTCCCGGATGAACTGCGGCAGATGGGTGTCCCCGGTTCTGTCGTCGAACTCGGCGCGCTCCGCGCCCCGGAGGATCTCCCCGGTCTCCAGCACGATGGAGGACACCGTCACGCTCGACCTGACCTTGTACGACCCGTCGTCCAGGTCGAACCAGCCGGGTTTGTCCGTGCCGTCCGGTCGTTGGGTGTGCGGGTTGGAGAAGTTCAGCCACGCCGGGATGGAGCTGCCCGGCGGGTGGTCGACCGGGTCGGTGCCGGCGGACTCCGCCTGGCTGTGCCACGCCCGCATCGCCTGTTTCATCGCCGGGCCGACGCAGCCGCTTCTGGGGTCCCCGGAGCAGGTCTCGGCGTCCACGACGTCGCCGCTGCGGTCCATCGCCCAGTTGTGCAGCTCTGCGCGGTCGGCGAAGGGCGAGGCCAGGACCTCGGCGAACGGGTAGGCGTCCAGGTTCTGGTTCTCGTCGAAGTAGGCCACCGCGTCCACCGTGTTCTCGACGAACTCGCCCTCGACGGGGATCACCATGGCCGCGTCGAAGGCGACGTTGTCCTCGCCCCGGCCGCCGGGCACGAAGTTGTCCAGCCGGACGACCGGCTTGTTGTCGAACGCGTAGGCGCCGAGCAGCACCCAGCGGTTGCCCTCACCGTGCTGCCGGATGATCCGTTCCTCGGTGCCGCCGGCCGTCTCGATCTCGTACCGCGCGTACTCGGTGCGAGCGCCGTGGTCGGGCAGGTGGACGGCGACCAGGCCGGGGCCGCTGACCGTCCGGTCGAACGCCCACGTGCCCTCGACCCGCAGGCGCCACCCCTTCTCGTCGGGGTGCCGGCCGTGCGCGAAGTAGAAGCCGGCCCCGAACCCGGCGCCGATCTGGTGGAAGTCCACCTTGGCCGGCCAGACCTGGTCACCGTGCTGCGTCTCGCCCGTCCCGAAGTCGACGGTGAACTCGCCACCGCTGGTCCATCTCTTCTCGCATCCCGGCCGGACCGACGGCGTGTGCTCTGAGAGGTTGTCGATGAGGAGCGCGTTCGCGGGGACGTCGCCGAGTGCGCAGTTGGGCGGGTACGCGGTTCCGTCCGCCTCCTCGGGGTAGCTGGAGTTGAACCTGATGAACTCGTTGCCGCAGGTGGCGGCGCAGTCGCTCTTCCAGGTCACCTCCTGGTGCCACCAGCACCTGAAGTCCGAGCGCCCGCAGGGCCCGGCGTCGGAGGTGATGGCCTCCGGGTCGCAGTCGTTGGCCGCGGTGCAGAACAGCGTCATCGGCGGCTTGACGCCCGCCCGGTGGTACTTGGCGGAGCCGGGGGTCAGCGCGTCGCCCTCGGTGCCGTTCCAGGTCGCCGGGCGGAAGGCCGGGACCGTCGTGTTCGGCGCCTCCAGGGCCTCCGGCGGCTGTGCGGCGAAGCCCAGCACCTTCTCCTGGTACGGCCAGTCCTGCGGGTGGGCGGCATCGGCGTGCTGCGGGTTTCCGTAGCGGTCCTCCATGAAGTTGTCCCGTGCCGGGTCCCATTCGGGGTTCGCGGGGTTGTTGAACCAGCCCACGCCCCAGGCGCCGCCGTTGTCCCCGGCATCGGACTGCGGGTAGAAGCCGGAGTTGTACGCCCACAGCGCGAAGAACCAGTTCTCCGGCTTCGCCGGGTCGCCGTTGTTCACGGTCATCCCGGCGGTGCGGGTCTGGTTCCACTTCTCCCCCAGGATCGTCAGGCCAGCGGCGACGTTGGCGGTGTAGTCCAGGGCCACCGCCCGCTGCTTCTGGTAGGGCCAGGCAGCCGGTCCGCCGTCCTCCTCTCCGGCGCGCCGCATGTGGTCGGTGACCTGCATGATCCCGTAGCCGCAGTCGGCTTCGGCCCAGTTGATGTCCCAGTCGTTGGACGAGACGCCGTCGTAGAGGTCGATGCCGTAGTAGTTGCCGATCAGCGGGTTGCCGGTGACGCCGGGGACCGTGAAGCGGGACGCCTGCCACAGGTTGGACTCCTGCATGGCCACCCCGAGCGCGACCTGCGCGGGGATCCGGCCGCCGCCGGAGAGCGCGGGCGCCGGGAACATGTCGGCGGACTGCGGCCGGTAGGCGGGCATGTCCAGGTTCTTCCAGTCGGCCGGGCGGGAGATGTGGTCGTCGAGCGTGCCCTTGACCGCCTGGTTGAGCGCCCACTCCACCTGCCGCGGCTTGGGCTGCATCGCCTGGTTGCGGGGGTCGTTGCGCGGTACGGAGCAGGTGCGTTCGCTCTCGATGATCTCCGTACGGGAGGCCGTCGTCCGCGGCGCGCCGTCCGCCGCCGGCCCCCCGGCGCTCTCGCCGGTGGCCACCGTGCCGGGGTCCACGGTGAACGCGACGTCCTTCCCGGTCGCCCGCGCGGTCATCTCGATGCGGACGGGGCGGGACGCGGCCACAGCGCCGGCCGCGCCGGTGCCGCCGTCCGTGCCGGCGTCGGCCGTGTGCGTCACCAGCGCACCGCCCCCGGCGGACGCCCTGGCGTCGCGCGGCGTGCCGGGCAGCACCCGGACGCCGTCCGGCAGGTCGTCGGCGACCTGCTTCGTCTTGCCGGTCAGCCAGACCCCGCCGGTGGCCGTACGGGTCAGCCCGGTGCCGTTCAGCGGCCCCTCGGCGAGCGTCCGCGGCGTGCCGGCACCCGGCGTCTGCGCGCCGTCCGCGAGCTGCCCGGCGGTGAGGTGCCCGGCCCGGGCGGTCTCGTCGCCGTCGTGGTCCATGAAGACCAGGCCGCCGCCGGAGTCCGGGGTCAGCCGGTAGGGGGTGCCGTCGGTGCGGGCGACGTCGGTCAGCCCACCGGCGCCGGACACCCGCACCACGCGGCCCGCGGCGGCGGCGTACACCTTGTCGCCGACGGGGACGGCGGAGGTGACCTGGCCGGGCACCTCGACGGCCGCGGCCGTCTCAGCCGACGGGACGTCCAGCGAAATCAGCCTGGTGGCGTCCAGGCCCTCGCCTCCGGCCCGGGTCAGCACCGCCGTATCGGCCACCCCGCAGCCGGGGTTGTAGTACGACAGCGAACTCTGCACCGGCAGCTTGCGGACCTCACCGCTGTCCAGGCTGACCACCGCGGTGAACGCCCCGCGTGCCATGAGCGCAGGCTCGTTCGTGAACGTGCGCGGCGCGTACACGACCACCGCCCACTCGCCGGACCCGGTCACGCACGCGTTGCCGATCCAGCTGTCTGCGTCGAAGCCGGGCTCGGCCAGCGTGGCTGCCGTACGCCACGCGTAGCCCTCGCGGGCATCGGCCACCAGCAGATGGAACCCGGCCGCGTCCCCGGTCGTGGTCCAGGCCCGGTCCCCGGAGGACTCCCAGCCCTCGCCGAGTACCTCGGCCCGCTTGTCCGGAGGCACACCGCCGCCGGTCGCGGGCTCGGGGACGGACTCCTGCGCCGGAACGGCCGGTTCCAGCTGGTCCCAGACCTCGGAAACCGAGGACGGTGGCTCTGCCGCCTGGGAGACGGGAGCCTGCAGGAGGCCGACCCCGAGCGTGACGGCGAGCACCGCGGTCAGCCGTCGGCGGGGCCTGCGTAATCTGTGTCGGTATGTCATCCCGCCCCTTTCCGGGCAGCGGTGGCCCGTCCGCCGAGCAGCAGTCTCGTGCCAGGTGCCGTGCGGCTCTCCTGGTGAGAGAGGTGGTCAGCTTTTCCTCGTGAACGCGAGGCTGCGGCTCGTCCTGAAAGCACCATAGATACGGCGAACGTGGATCCGGTAAGAGCACGCTGCTCAGTTCGGCACCGGAAGTGTGCACCGTGTTCACCCCCCGTCGTAGCTCGGCGGGGTTCTGCCGGCGGCCGGCGTCGGGTGACTGCCGGTCGCTGCCTCCGGGCGGCGCGGTTCAGTGGGAGTGGTCGGGCACTTCCCAGAAGAAGCTGCTGAAGTAGTCCGGCCCGGGCGGGGTGAACTCGGGTCCCTGCGGCACCTCGACGCGCCGCCAGAGCCGGTGGGAGCCGAACGGGCCGAAGTTCCCGAGGGCGGCCTTCTGCTGGGCGAGGAAGTCCCACAGCTGCGGCGGCCGGACCTGCTCGGGGTGTTCGGTCTCCGGCCAGCTGGGCGGGGAGGCCGTTTGCCGTATACCGCGGTGTGCGGAGGCGGAGAGATGGGTGCCCAGGGAGCCGGAGACCGCCAGCCGGCGCAGGGCCAGCTCGCGGTCGAGCACCTCCGGGGCGGTGCGGTCACCCTCCCCGACACGGCGGCAGTACTGCTCCTGCGCCCGGCGGACGAGCCGGTCGCCGGCCGCGGTACGCGGGGAGATCTGTCCGACGGCCCGGTGCGACCACAGCATCAGCAGCCCGGACCCCGCGGCCATCACGACCCCCGCGGCGAGGTACGGCAGACCGGCGGAGACGTCGCGCGCCAGGGCCATGCCGGCGAAGGTGCCGTACAGCACCACCGCCAGCCCCAGCGCCATCGACAGGCCGAGCGCCAGCCGCGCGACCGCGTAGCGGCTCCGCGCCCGGTACAGGTGCCGGTCATGCGGGCGCAGCCCCCGGGCCTCCAGGGTCCGCCACAGCGGCTCGGTCCCGTCGGTGAGCAGCCCCCAGGCGAAGACCGGCTTGAGGGCGGCCGGCTGCCGCTCCCGGACCACCGCGAGGAGCGCGCGATGCAGGGGGGACGGCGCGGCGGCGTCCCGCTCCCGCCCCTGCTGCTCTTCGCGCAGCTCCACCGCGTGCTCGCGCATCCGGCGGGTACGGGTGAGCCGCAGGTCCCCGGTGAGGTACAGCCCGGTGAGCAGCACCTGGGTGACCCGGGCCGGCCCTCCGGCCAGCAACGCCAGCGCCGTGGCGTCCAGGTCGCCGGGCTCCGGCACCGGCCCCCGCGGCAGCGCCCCGGCGGCGCGCCCGTAGTCGGCCAGCACCCGGCGCCGTACGAACGGAAGCCACGCCCAGGCCAGCAGGGTCAGGCCGAGGAGCACGGCCACCGCGGCCTGCAGAACGTGGACACCCACCGGGAACCTCCCGAACCGACGATGTGATCATCGAGCGGCTACCCGCCCGCCCGGCACTGATTCCCGGCCCGGCCGGCAACCCCCACCTGGCACACCGGGCGGACCGGAACGGCCGGGCCGCGGGGGCGAGTCCGGCGCACGCGGCCGGGGGGAGCCGGGGAGGTGTCAGTCGGGCGTGACGGTGCCGTCGGCGTCCATGGCCGGGTGGAGTCTGCCGGGGCCGTAGTCGTCGACGTCCGAGGGGCGGGGGGTTTCGGGGCCGTCGGGCCCGATGCGGATCATCCGCTCCACCCGCACGATCAGGTACCGCTGCCCGCACACCTCAAGCTCGTTGACCCGGTTGCGGCGGCGGAAGTCGTCCGCGGCGCGCCGGCAGACCTCGGCGTCCTCTTCGGGCGGGCCCAGCGGCGGGGGGAACCCGTGGGTGTTGGTGAGGAAGTCGGCCAGCAGGCGCCGTGCCTGCTGCGGGGTGGAGTGCTGGCCGCCGAGCATCGACCAGGTCTCCTCCCTCTCCTGAAGCACCCGGAACGCCGTGGGGAGTATCACCACGCCGGGATGCGAGTCGACGGCCGCCCGGGAGTCCCCGCGCACCTGGCGGGGATAGCGCGCGGAGGTGTACGCGAAGTCGTGCAGCGCGATCCGCAGCATGCCCTCGGCCGGCCCGGTCGCGGCGTCCGGGTCGATGACGAAGCCGTCGGTGCGCGAGGGCGCGGCGTCGGCGCGCTCCCAGCCGTCGGAGTCCGGGTCCGTGGGCCGCGGCGGCTCCGGGCGCCGGCCGTCGGTGCGGGTGAACTCGTCCGCACGCACGATGCGGTAGCGGACGTCGCCGACGCCGACCTCGTCGACCGGCTCGCGCTCCAGCAGCGCCACCGCTGCCAGCAGCCGTCGGCGGTGCCCGCGGTCGACGGCGTCGTCCCGGGCGCTGAACCACAGCCGGGACTGGAGCGAGTCGCGGGCGTGCTGCGGCATGCCGGTGTCCATGTCGCACCGCAGCCGCCACCGCGGCGCGTCGCCCGGCCGCTGCTCGGCGATGCCGAACAACGGCCCGCGCACCAGAAGATACGGATAGCGTTCCGCGTGCCGGGCGGCGTCCGTCTCGGTGACTCCGGCGACGGGGTCGTCCCCGTCGGGCAGGCGGATCGTCACGCGCTGGGGCTCGCCGTCGGCGTCGTCACGCATGTTCCTCAGTGTGCCCGACCCATCACCACACAGTGACCGGTTCGACCGGTTGTTTCGGATACGGACGGCGGCGTACGCGTGCCGGCGTATCCCTCACAGGCCGGGGGCGCCCCACAGCGGGAACCAGCGGCTCAGGTCCTGCTCGATGCGCAGGTCGTTCTCGACCACCGCCTTGACCTGGAGTTCCAGCGGGTTGTCGCGGGTCTCGCCGGGCAACGGGGCGAAGGGGTAGAAGGTGCCGCGCTTGTAGAGGTAGACGAGGGTCAGGGAGTTCGCCTCGGCGTCGCGGAAGCTGACCAGCGAGCAGAGGAGCTGCGGGCCGAAGCCACTGTCCTGCAGCGCCGTGTTCACCGCGTGCAGGTCGCCCACCAGCGCGGGCAGGCTGTCGGGGGTGCGGCGGGAGAGCAGCCACGAGTATCCGTAGTCGTCGCGGCTGAACTCCACCGGCGCGCCGGCCCGTTCGGAGTCCGCGTCCAGCAGGGCCCGTACCTCCTGCCGGATCTGCGCGAAGGCCCCGCCCTCGATGGAGGCGAAGCACACCGAGCCCGCACCGGTCGGGGTGAAGCCGACGGCCGCCTGCAGGGTGATCGCCGCGGAGGGGAGTCCGAAGAGCTGGTCCAGGTCGGGCCTGACCGGCTTGGACCGGCCGAACAGGGAGTCCAGGAAGCCCACGTCGCAGCTCCTTCTCAGGGTGTCCCGCGGCCCGGTCCGCCCAGCTCGGCGGAGACCTCCGCGAGGGCCTCCAGGCGGCGTTCCAGGCTGGGGTGGGTGGAGAACAGGCCGGCCACCGCGGCCCCGGGGCGGCCGAGGGCGGGGGTGAAGAAGAACGCGTTGAACGCCTGGGCGGTACGCAGATCCTTGGTGGGGATACGGGCCATATCCCCGCTGATCTTGGTGAGCGCCGACGCCAGCGCGGACGGCTTCGCGGTCAGCATGGCCGCGGCGCGGTCGGCGGCCAGCTCCCGGTAGCGCGAGAGCGCGCGGATCAGCAGGAAGCTGAGCGCGTAGACGAGTGCGGAGACCGCCATGACCGCGGCGAGGACGGCGACGGTGTTCTGGTCGCGCTGGCGTCCGCCGAAGAGCTGGGAGTAGAAGGCGAAGCGGACGACGAGCCCCGCGATCACACCCAGGAACGAGGCGATGGTGATCACCGCCACGTCACGGTGCGCCACATGGGACAGCTCGTGGGCGAGGACGCCTTCGAGCTCCTCGGTCGTCAGGCGGTGCTGCAGCCCGCTGGTGACGCAGACGACGGCGTGGTCGGCGTTGCGGCCGGTGGCGAACGCGTTCGGCAGATCCATGTCGGAGACGGCCACCCGCGGTTTGGGCATGTCCGCGGTGGCGCACAGCCGGTCGACGAGGCCGTGCAGCTGGGGTTGCTCTTCGGCCGTGACGATGCGGCCGCGCATCGCGTACAGGGCGATCCGGTCCGAGAACCAGTACTGCGCGGCCAGCAGCCCGGCGGCGATGACGACCACCAGGACGACGGACTTGAGCAGGACGATCAGCGCGGCGACGAACGCCACGTACACCAACCCGAGCAGGAACATCGTGACCACCATGCGCGTGGTCAGCTGCCGGTCGTGCTCAAAGCGACTACGCATCGGCCCTCACCCTCCGGGAGCAGACCGGAACAGACCGGAACAGGGCGGCGACACGGTGAGTGACGCTGGTCATGACGACCGCCTTCCCTCGCCTCTCGACTCCGGGTGCCACGCGGGACCGGCGGGTAGTCGCGGTTACGTGCGGTACGAGGCCACTCCGCCGCGCACGGCCGTCACCCCGGCCATGGCCCTTCCATTGTCCCGCACCCTGCCGACACGGCATCCCGGCTGCTCAGGGCCGGTGCGCGCCCCGGGCCCGCACGTCGGTACGGCACGGTACGGGGCGGCACCCCCGGGGGGCCCGTCACGGGGCCCGTCACGGGCGGCTCAGCCGACGGGCCGCCGTGAGCGCCCTGGGCCCTCACGGCGCAGCAGCAGGTACGCGACGCGCAGCAGCACGCTGGTGGCCGGCACCCAGGCGAACTGGTACCAGTAGAAGAAGGGGATCCCCACCAGCTCCGGCTCCCCACGTGCGTACCAGGGGACCCAGAGCAGGCCGACGGCCGGTGCCAGCAGGCACACACCGGCCACGGCCGGCCGGAGCACGCCGCTCCCGCTCCCGGGAGCGCGCCGGTGTCCGTCCCGTGTCACGGCGCCCTCCTGCTGCCCGTGGACGTGGTCCTTGCCCACACCGTTCGGCCGGCGGGAGACTTCCTGCGGTTTTCCACGGCCTTCCTGTCCTCCGAACAGCATGTTCGCGCAACTCGAAGGAAACAAGACCTCTGCACACCCGCCGGGACGGTGATCGATGACGGAAGGCGCCATGCTCATCGCCTTCGTGTCGGTCATCGGCGGCACGTCCCTCCTGGCCCTGACCGCGCGCAGGTTCCAGCGGCGCGACACCCTGCCCTCGCTGGAGGGCTGGGCTCTGGCCGACCGAGGCCTGGGGCCGGTGTGGACCTGGCTGCTGCTCGGCGGCACGGTGTTCACCGCGTACACCTTCGCCGCCGTACCGGGACTGGTGTACGGCCAGGGTGCCTACGGGTTCTTCGCACTGCCCTACACGGTGATCGTCTGGCCGCTGGCCTTCCTGCTGCTTCCCCGGCTGTGGTCGGTGGCCCGCCGCCACGGCTACGTGACCGCGGCCGACTTCGTCCGGGGGCGCTACGGCTCGCCGCCGCTGGCCCTCGTCGTCGCCCTCACCGGGATCCTGGCGACCATGCCCTACCTGGCCCTCCAGCTGCTGGGCATCCGCGCGATGCTGACGGCCGGCGGGCTGTATCCGCGCGGAGCCGCCGGGGACCTGCTGATGGTCGCGCTGTTCGCCGGGCTGGCCGTGGCGACCTACCACCACGGGCTGCGGGCTCCGACCGTGATCTCGGCGATGAAGGGCGCGGCGATCTTCTGCTCGGTCTGCGCCGCCGTGGCGCTGGTGCTGCCCCGGCTGGGCGGGCCGGGCGCCATGTTCGAGACCGCGGCACGGGAGCTGGCCGCACGTGGGCCCGCTGACGCCTCCGTGGCCCTCGCCGCCGATCAGCACGCCGCGTACGCCTCCCTGGCGCTGGGTTCGGCGCTGGCGCTGCTGATGTACCCGCATGTACTCACCGCGGCCTTCGCCGCCTCCGGGCCGGACACCCTGCGCCGCGTGTCCCTCGCGCTGCCCGCCTGGACCGGTGTGCTCGGCCTGTTCGGGGTGCTCGGCATCGCGGCTCTCGCCGCGGGCGTCGACGCCCCCCGCGGGGCCGCCGAGAGCGCTGTCGGGATGCTGGTGGACGACCTCATGCCCGCCGCGCTGGCCGGACTGGTCTTCGGCGCGTTCGCCGTGGGTGCCCTGGTACCGGCGGCGGTGATGTCGATCGCGGCGGCGACCTCGTTCGTCCGCAACGTCTACGTCGAGTACGTCCATCCGACCGCCACGCCCAAGCGCCAGGTGCGCATCGCCCGTGTCGTGTCGCTGACCGCGAAGGTGGGCGCCGTCGCCTTCGTGTTCGGGCTGCGCGACCAGGACGCGATCAATCTCCAGCTGCTGGGCGGGATCTGGATCCTGCAGATCTTCCCCGCCGTCGTCGTCGGGCTGTTCACCCGCCGGCTCCACCACCGTGCCCTGCTGGCGGGCTGGGCCACGGGGATGGCCGCCGGCACGTACCTGGTCGTGCACGAGGGCTTCTCGCCCGTCGTCCTTTTCGGCGTGGGAGGCCACGAGCTGGAGGTTTACGCTGGCCTCGCCGCCCTCGTACTCAACTTCGCGGTCGCCGTGACCGTCACGGCGGCCCTGGACCGTATCGGCACGCCCCGTGGCGGGGACGCCACAGCGCTACCGTCCCGCCTGACCGCCAGGCGCCATCCCGGAGGGGGAGCGAGCAGCTCATGAAACAGATCAGACCGGGCTTCCGCCCCGTCCCGGCGCAGTCGCAGCCCTCCGCACCGCCGCCTGCGCCCGCCGGGGCGGGTGCTCCCGCGGACCGCACGGACCGGGACCCGGCGGCCGGCGGCGCCCCGGCCGGCGGCGCCCCGGACAGGCCCCAGCCCCTGACCTCCCCCGGCGACCTGGACCGCGAAGTCGCCATCGCGCAACTGTTCGACGGACACTACGCGTCGATGCTCCGCCTGGCCACGCTCCTCGGCGCCGACGACCCGGAGAACATCGTGGCTGAGGCCTATTACCAGATCTATCGCAAATGGCGCAAAATACGCGCCGCCGGCTCCGCCGAGGCGTATCTGCGCTCGGTCGTCTGCAATCTGACCCGGATGCGGATCCGGCATCTGCGGGCAGCGCGCAGGCACGTCGAAGCGCCGGTCGACCCGGTGGCGTCCGCGGAGACCTCGGCGCTCCTCCACGACGACCAGCGGGCGCTGGTCTCCGCGTTGCAGCAGCTTCCCGCCCGGCAGCGCGAGGCCCTGGTGCTGCGCCACTGGCTCGGCCTCAAGGAGGGGGAGATAGCGCAGACCATGGGCATCTCCTGCGGTTCGGTCAAGACGCACACCGCCCGCGGGATAGCCGCCCTCACCCAGGCGCTGGAGGCCCGGCGATGAGCACCTCTCCCTCGCCCTCCTCTCCCGGCACCGAGGAGCAGCTCCGCACCGCACTCGAAGCCTTCGCCGAGGGCGTACGGCCCGCACCCGGCGCCTACCGCGCGGCGCACGTCGACTGGCAGCGCAGAGAACGGCGACGCCGGGCCGTCCTCGCGGTGCTGATCACCGTGGTCTTCGCCCTTGCCACCCTGATCGGGCTGTGGGTGCTCAACCAGGCGCCCGCCGAGCCCGGTGTGATCTTCGACGACAGGGTGTCCACCCGCCAGTCGCAGCCCTGAACG
The DNA here is from genome assembly GCF_039531005.1 of Streptomyces synnematoformans. NCBI lineage: Bacteria > Bacillati > Actinomycetota > Actinomycetes > Kitasatosporales > Streptomycetaceae > Streptomyces > Streptomyces synnematoformans. The sequence goes on along the minus strand of NZ_BAAAPF010000147.1, from coordinate 4,958 downwards.
GCAGTCGCAGCCCTGAACGGCCCGGCCCGCCGCCCACGGCTGCCGGGCGACGGTGCAGCCGCCGGAAAACTGCACGAAATCTCCTGTCAACCGAACCGGGTCCTGCGGCAACTCTTGAACAGACCGCCGGCCGGCCGGAGCGGGCCGCGTTCCACGTTCCCACCGTCTGCCTGTCAGGTGCACGCCTGGCACAGGGCAGCCGCTCCATCTCCCCAGAACCCAGAGGGCATCTCGTATGAATGCACTTCCGCTGCTGTTGATCGGCCTCGCGATGTTCGCGGGCGGATATGTCCTTTATTCGAAATTCCTGGGCAACCGGGTCTACAAGCTTGACGCGTCCTTCCAGACGCCCGCGCACGACCTGCGGGACGGCGTGGACTACGTCCCGACCAACAAGTTCGTGCTGTGGGGCCACCACTTCACCTCGGTCGCCGGCGCTGCGCCGATCGTCGGCCCCGCGGTCGCCGTGATCTGGGGGTGGCTGCCCGCGTTCCTGTGGGTCACGCTCGGCACGGTCTTCTTCGCGGGCATGCACGACCTGGGCGCCCTGTGGGCCTCGGCCCGCAACAAGGGCCGCTCGATGGGCACTCTCTCCGGCCGCTACATAGGCCGCCGGGGCGCGAACCTCTTCCTCGTCGTGATCTTCCTGCTGCTCCTCATGGTGGTCGCGGCCTTCGCGGTGGTCATCAAGAACCTGCTGATCTCCACCCCCTCCGCGGTGATCCCCGCCTGGGGCGCGGTCGCGGTGGCGCTGCTGATCGGCCAGGCGGTCTACCGCTACAGGATGAGCCTCGGCCTCGTCACCGTGGTCGGTGTCGCGGCGCTCTACGGCCTGATCCTCCTCGGCGACGCCGTCCCGGTGGAGCTGCCCGACCCGATCCTGGGCATGTCCCCGGCGACCTTCTGGATCGTCGCCCTCTTCGTCTACGCCGGGATAGCCTCCCTCCTGCCCGTGTGGGTGCTGCTCCAGCCGCGTGACTACATCAACGGCGTCCAGCTCTTCGTCGGGCTGGGCATCCTGTTCGTCTCGGTGCTGCTGAGCGCCCCGTCGATCGTCGCCCCCGCCGTCAACGACTCCGTGCCCGCGGGCACGCCGGACCTCGTGCCGCTGCTCTTCGTCACGATCGCGTGCGGCGCGATCTCCGGCTTCCACGGCATGGTCTCCTCGGGCACCAGCTCGAAGCAGCTGGACAAGGAGACCGACGCCCGCTTCGTCGGGTACTTCGGCGCGATCGGCGAGGGCATGCTCGCGCTCGGCGCGATCATCGCCGCCGTCGCGGGCTTCCGCACCCTGGCCGACTGGGAGGCCGTCTACAGCGCCTTCGGCGAGGGCGGCGTCGGGGCGTTCGTCACGGGCGGCGGCGAGATCGTCCACAGCGGTCTGGGCCTGCCGGCCTCGCTGAGCGCGACGGTCCTGGCCACCATGGCGATCCTGTTCGCCGCCACCACCATGGACACGGGCCTGCGCCTGCTGCGCTTCGTCGTCCAGGAGGCCGGCGAGGTCGTCAAGGTGAAGATCAACAATGGTGCCGGCACCCTCATCGCGCTCGCCGCCGGTATGGGACTCACCTTCAGCCAGGGCGCCGAGGGCGCCGGCGGCCTCCGTATCTGGCCGCTGTTCGGCACCAGCAACCAGCTGCTGGCCTCCCTGACCCTGTCCATCGTCGCGGTCATGCTGATCCGCAAGCGAAGGAACCCGGCGCCCGCGCTGGTGCCGCTCGCGGTCGTGTTCGCGATGTCGTTCTGGGCCGCGCTCGTGCAGCTCGGCGACCTCTACGACGCCCGGGACTGGCTGCTGCTGACCATCGACGTCGTGATCATCGTCGCCGCCCTGTGGGTCGCCTTCGAGGCGGTCGTCGCGATGCGCCGGGCGTCCCAGGAGCCGCCGGAGGCCCCCGACGCCGATGTGACGGAGAAGGCGGAGCTGAAGGCATGACGTCCCGCTGGGCCTCGCTGCGCGCCGGTCTGGAGGAGTTCTACGCCGGCCCCTACCGGCGTACGTTCGCCCGCGCCCGGCGCGAGGAGGACGACCTCTTCCGTATGGTCGTCCTCGCGGAGGCACTGGGCGTGCCCGACCCGGCGGCGTACTACACCGCCGAGCTGGTTCCCGCCCTCTACGAGGACTTCCACACCTGGCACCTCCGGATGGGCATGGACCGATCGCCACTGGAGCACGTCGGGTGCTGCTAGACCTCATCGCCGCGCGCAGGGTCGTCTTCGTCGGCGGCAAGGGCGGGACCGGCAAGACGTCCATCGCCGCGGCGCTCGCCCTCGGCCGCGCCGGGGCGGGCGCCCGCGTGCTGCTGGTCTCCACCGATCCCGCCCACAACCTCGGTCACCTCTGGGACCGCCCCGTGGGCGACGCGCCCGTGCGCCTCGCCGCCCCCGGGGCACCCCGGGGGCGGGCCGGGGCGGCGGGTTACGTCGACGGGCTGGAGATCGACCCGGAGCACACGGTCGAGCAGCACCTGTCCGCGGTCGCCGCAACGATGCGGCGGCTGCTCCCCGAGCGGATGCACGCGCCGGCCGCCCGGCATCTGGAGCTGGCCCGGCAGGCGCCCGGCACCCACGAGTCGGCGGTACTGGAGCGGATCGCCGAGGCGGTGGAGCTGGGGGCGGAGGCGTACGACCTGGTCGTCTTCGACACCGCCCCGTCCGGCCACACGCTGCGGCTGCTCACGCTGCCCGAGCAGCTCACCTCCTGGACCGAGACCCTGCTCGCCAACCGTGACCGGTCCGAGCGGTTCGGCGCCGCGGTGCGGGGTCTCGGCGGCGGCGCGGAGACCGACCGCGACGCCGAGCTGCGCCGGATGCTCGTACGCCGCCGCAACCGCTTCTCCCGGCTGCGCGAGGCGGTGACGGACCGGGAGCAGACCGGGTTCGTGGTCGTGCTGACCGCCGAGCCGCTCCCGGTCGCCGAGACCGTGGAGGTGTACGGGAAACTCACCGGCCTCGGCGTCGACGTGGCCGCACTCGTCGCCAACCGCCGCTCCCCCGCGGACGCCGGCGAGCTGCTCGCCCGGCGCCGGAGGCAGGAGGACGGGCACCTCGTACGGCTGCGGCGGCAGATCCCGGACGTGCCGCTGCTCGACGTGCCGCTGCTGCCGGGAGACCTGGTGGGCGCGGAGGCGCTGGCGAGACTGGCCGGCCGGCTCGGAGCCTCCTCACCCGGGGATTCCGGATGATGCGCGCCACCGGCCGTTTCCGTGGCCCGGCCGCCGCCGGACGGCCGGGCACCCGGTCCCGCCGGGCGGCGGTGGCGCCGGTTCTCCGTGTGACCGATCTGTCGTGAGTGCCGTCAGCGCAGGTAGTTGACCAGGGACAGGTTGTGTTCGCGGACTCCCTCGATGACCAGGTCCGCTATCCTCCCCGCGCCGTACTCGGAGAAGTGGGTGTTGTCCTTGTACCCGTCCTCCGCCTCGCGCAGGTAGAGCCTGGCGGAGGCGTTCGGTCCCAGCGACTCCACCAGCTCCTTGCTCTTGGCGGTCAGGTCGATCACCGGCACGTCGAGCTGGGCGCCGACCCGGTGCATCTCCGCCGGCAGGTCGACGCCCCTGCCGTTGACATGGAGCGCGGTGGGGGTGAGCCGGCTGCCGTCGAAGTGCCGCCGTACCGGTGGCGTGACGAGAACGGGTTCGCCGCCCCTGTCCCGCACCTGGTTGATCATGGACGAGAGGTTGCCGCGGTACGCCGACGCCGTCGTGGACTTGTCGTTGTGCCCGAACTGGATGAGTACCAGGTCGTCCCTCTTGATCAGCGGCTTCATGGTCGGGAACAGCTTCGAGTTGCGCAGGAAGCTTCCCGAACTCTCGCCGGAGTCGCCGTAGTTGGCCACGACGGCGCCCGCCGACACCCGCGTGGGCATGAGCTGCCCCCATCCGGTCCACGGGGCGAGCATCTGGTCGCACGTCGTCGAGTCGCCTGCCAGGTACACCACCAGCGGGTCGTTCGCCGGCTGCACCGTCAGGCCGGACAGCTTCGGCGCCGAACCGGCGAAGGTGATGTCCAGTCCGGGGTTGCCCTCCCCGCCCTGGCCCGTCGGCTGGCCCTCTGGCTGCCGGACGTTGACGGTGACGGTGTGCCTGGCGATCGTGCCGGCCGCGGTGCCGACCGGGTGCAGGACGCGGCGGCGCGCCTCCACCGACATCGAGGTGTTGCCCGCTGTGTCCCGGTCGCCGATCCATGCGGTGACCTCGTAGTTGCCGGGAGCGACGTCGAAGTGGCAGACGATCGGAGACCTCCGTTCGCACTCCTGCGGCCAGCCGGGCGGTTCCGGTGGGGCGTCTCCGAGTTCGATGGCGAGGTAGTCGATGTTGGGTAGGCCGTCGGTGCCGGTGGGGCTGAGCCGGACGGTGCTGTCACCGGAGTCGAGTGGTACGACGGCGGTTCTGGTGGTCCAGCCGCTCCATCCGCCGGTGGGCTGGAACGACGTCGACAGCACGGTGTCACCGTTAATGATCAGGTCGGCGGGGCGTGCTGCGGTGGAGCCGTTGGCATAGCCGATGGTGAGGGTGGCGGTGTCGGCCTCGGATGCGGTCACGGTGAACTGGGCTGCCGCGCCGACAGCGTTGTCGCCGTTGCAGAATCCGGCGCCGGAGTAGCCGGAGTGGTTGGTGTCGATGGTGCCGTCGCAGGTGGCCGGGGCGGCTTCGGCCTCGTATCGGGTCTCCGCCGCCGCGGCGGAGGCCACCGTGGGGCTGGTGAGGAGTCCGGCCCCGACCGACACCGCGGCAAGCCCGGCACAGAACAGCGACGCACGCCGCCTGGATGAACGCATGAGGGACCCTCCGCGATTGTGATCGAGTCACCGGGACGACGAGGAGGGCAGCCAGCCGGAGCCAACACGAGCCGGCACGGCCCTCGCATGCGGCCGTGTGGCGGGGCGGCGCCGGATCGGCCCGCCCCGCCGCACGTCAGACGCTCTGGCGGGTGAAGCGTTGGTTGGCGCTGCCGTCGTA